>JAAYUR010000323.1 GCA_012517645.1 Treponema sp. | reverse complement strand
TCCTGTGCCTCAGGACGGGCAGGGCCGCGGCCTTGACGTCCTCGGGAAGGGCGTAGTCCCGGCCCGCGAAGAGGGCGCCCACCCGGGCGCAACGGTACAGGTAGATGGAAGCCCGGGGAGACGCCCCGTACTCCACGTACCTGCGCAACTCCCGGAGGGACTGGAGCACCCCGTCGTCCCCGGAGGGCCGGGAGGCGCGGACCAGTCGGACCGCATAGTCCAGGATGTCGGGCTCAACCCGAACGGCCCGGGCCGCCGACCTCAGGAACTCGATATCCTCTCCGGACAGGAGGGGTTTGAGGGCCGTGGGATCCGCGTCCGCGACCCGGCGGACGATCTCTAGCTCCTCGTTCATGTCCGGGTAATCCGCCAGGATCTTCAGAAGGAAACGGTCCACCTGGGCTTCGGGAAGCCGGAAGGTCCCCTCCTGCTCGATGGGGTTCTGGGTCGCCAGCACGAAGAAGGGCCTGGGCAGGGGGATGCTCCGATCCCCGATAGTCACCTGTCTCTCTTCCATGGCCTCTAAGAGGGCGGATTGGACCTTGGCCGGAGCGCGGTTCACCTCGTCCGCCAGCAGGACGTTCGTGAAGACCGGTCCCTCCCGGGGTACGAAGCGTCCCGTCGGAGCGTCGTAGAAAAGGCTGCCCGTGATGTCCCCGGGTAGAAGATCCGGGGTGAACTGCACCCTGCGGAAGGTCAGGCCCGCCAACTCCGCGAAGGTCTTGACCGCCAGGGTCTTGGCCAGCCCGGGGACTCCCTCCAGGAGAACGTGCCCGTCCGCGGCCACGGCGGTCAGGATGCCGTCCACCAAGTCCGACTTGCCCACCATCCGCCGGGCCATGCCTTCCCGGGCCCGGGCCAGGAGTCCCTGGGCCCGAGCCGCCGCGTCCCGGGATTCCGCTGCTTCGAGGTTCATGGAGCCTCCTAGGTGTACTCATCCTAGCCTTTGGAGCTACCCCGCGGCAAGGGAGTCCGCACTGGCACGGATCGATCCTTTGCAGTACGATAGGAGGCATGGACTCTGCACAAAACGGAACGCGGGCGGCCCGGGGGGCCGCGGTCCTTTCCATTCTGGCCTTTACGGGCATGGTAGCCGTCAACGGTCTGGCCACGGCCCTACCCTTGAACGGCGTCAACACGGGCCAGCTCTCGGATGAGCTGCCCAATCTCTTCGTGCCCGCGGGGATCACCTTCTCCGTCTGGGGCCTCATCTACCTCCTGCTCGCCGGGTATGTCGGCGCCGCGGCCCGGGAGGCCTTCCGCTCCGACCCGGGTATTCGGCGGGCCTGGACCGGCCGGGACGGAGCCCTGTTCATCCTGAACGCCGCCGCGAACGCCGCCTGGATCCTGGCTTGGCACTGGAGATTGATCGGGACGTCCATGGTGATCATGCTGGTCATCCTGGGAACCCTTGTCGCCCTGGAACGGGACACGGAGCGGAAGCTCCTTCCCGGTGGGATCCTGGAGCGAGGCGTCGGCGGGGAACCCGGATCGACCCGCCTCCGTCGATTCTTCCTGTCCGTACCCCTCCGCGTATACCTGGGCTGGATTTGCGTAGCCACCATCGCGAACGCAACGGCCCTCCTGGTCAAGACCCGCTGGGGCGGCTTCGGGCTGGATCCCCGGATCTGGACCGTCGCGGTCATTCTGGCCGGCCTGGCCGTGGCTCTGGGGTTCTCCGTCCGGAAACGCCAGATCGCGGCCCCCCTGGTCGTCGTCTGGGCCTACGCCGGGATCGTGCTGAAGCGCGTTAGGACCGATCCGGATTATTCGTCCCCCGTCTGGATCGCAGCAGCCTTGGCCGCCCTCATCATACTGGTCTCCATCATCCGGGTACGGTTCGCCTGCCCCCTGTTCGGCCGGAAGACCGCCGGGAAATCCTTGAAGAAGTGAAGCGATCTCCTTACCAATAGAACCACGGAGACACAGAGCACACAGAGGTACTCTATAGCCGAGGCCAGACAGGATGGCTTGCGGATGAACAGGAAGAAAAGGTCCGGTAGATTCTTCCTAATCCTGTTCATCCTTTCCCGATCTTGTTCATCTTGTCGGATCAACGGTTCCATGGCCGGGTTTTCTCTGGGACTCTGTGGTTCATACTTCCGTGTGATCCTTCGCCTCCATGTCCTCGGTCCCGCGGGGGGACCGGCGCGGCTTGAGAACCTTTCCCGATTTTCCCTCCTTGCGCGGCGGGGCGAGCTGGGGTATCGTGATACCGCGCCGTGGATACGGCCTATACTGCGCGCCCCGAGGGTCCACCGTGCCCGCCACCGTAAATTCGACGTATACGCCCGGAAATCCCCGCTGGTTCAACCGCCTCCTCCATTGGACCTACGGGGTATACTTGCGGGCCATGTACAGGATACGGGTCGTCAACGGGGAGGTCTTCCGTACCCTCCGTCCCCCCTACGTGATCGTCCCGAATCACGCCTGCCTGGTGGACCCGTTCATGGTGGGAGCCCATGTCCCCGTTCCGGTCCACTGGATCGCCAGCGACGGGAACATGCGTACCCGGATTATGAGAGCCCTCCTGCGCTTGGTGGGCACCATCCCCAAATCCAAGCACATCCCGGACCTCCAGACCATCAACGGCATCGTGGAGGTCATCCGCAAGCGCAAGGGCGTGGTGGGCATCTTCCCGGAGGGCACCGCCAGCTTCGACGGTCATACCCAGCGCTTGGTTCCCGCTACGGGCAAGCTCCTCAAGCTTCTGAAGGTGCCCGTGGTCACTCCCGTCCTTAAAGGGGCCTTCTATTCCCTGCCTCGTTGGAGCTGGACCCGGCGAAGGGGCGGTCTCGAGATCGAGTTCAAGGTGGCCTTGACTTCGGAGGATCTCAAGCGGATGTCGCCGGAGGAGATCCTGTCTCGGCTGGAGTCCAGCCTGGAACACGACGAGGCGGAATGGCTGGCCTCCCGGCGGATCCCGTTCTCGGGTCGACGTAGAAGGGCGGAGCACCTGGAGACGGTGCTCTTCCAATGCCCTTCCTGCGGGGAAGTCGGAAGGATGCACAGCTCCCGGGACCATTTTGTCTGCGAGGCCTGCGGTCAACGGAACCGTCTTGACCGGTACTACCGCTTCCGGCCCGACGGCGGTCGTCCCCCCCGGTTCTCGACCATACGCGAATGGAGCCTGTGGCAGGAAACCGCCTTCCGGGAGTACCTGGAATCCAGGATCCGCCGGAACGACGGAGCGCCGATCTTCTCGGATCCCGGGGTCCTGGTGCTGAAGGGTTGGCGGCTCTCTCCGTTGCGACGGATCCGGGTCGGCACATTATCGATGTACAAGGATCGGATCGAACTCAAGCCCTTGACGGGCGCGCCCCTCGTCTTCCCCCTGGGTGAGGTGGAAGGCGAGGGCGTCCTGAAACGGAATCTTCTGGAATTCTACCGGGGCCGGTCCGTGTATCAGGTCCGGTTCCCCACCCGCAGGTCCTCCGCGCGGCAGTGGATGATGGCCATCTCCATCCTACGGGTGCCAAATCTTTCCGGCCTGGGCCAGGGTTCTGCGGCGGGCTAGGAAGACGTACATTCCCAGGGTCAACGCAAGATAGGCTCCGCTGATGATCACCATCAACCAGAAGGGTGCCATGTCCCCGGTCTGCCCCGCCTTCGCGGGCAGGTTGATAGAAAGTATGAAGGGAATGGCCAGGAGGAAGGTGAGCCCCGCGGAAACCATGTAGTCCGAGGCCACGGGAGTGCGGTACTCCGGATCCAGGACCCGGAGGAGCGCCAGCCCCGTGGACAGGGTTCCGGTGGAACAGCCGTAGATCATCATCATCCGCTCGAACCGGTAATCCTTGAACATCCGGGACGCCATCCAGGGCACCGTGACCGTGGTCAGGATGCCGCAGACCGTGGACAAGAAGAGAATCTCTTTCCAGTACCGCCCGACGAAAACCAGGGAGATGGCCGCGATGGCGCCCGCCACCATGTAGTCCACGGCGAAGCCGGACATCCGGGACAGGGTGGAATCGTCCAGGACGTGGGACACCTTGACCTTGACCAGGACGAAGCGGACGACCTGGGCGGTCAGGGCGGAGAAGATGAAGTTGATCCCCCAGAGGTTCACGGCCAGCTCCCGGCCCGCGTTCCCGGCGAAGGACAGCCCCCAGGAAAGGGCCTTCAAAAGCAGGAAGGACAGGAAATAGGTGCCCGCCACCAGCCCCGCGTGGAAGCTGAAGGAGTCGATCGCCTCCGAGTCGGTGGTTAGGCGCGCACCCACGGGCCGTTCCTGGTCCTTGGGAACGACTCCGGACATCATGCCCTTGTCCTGGAAGACCTTAAGGGAATCCTTCTGGAGCCATCCCTTCCGGACTCCGTAGTTGATGAGCCATACGCCGGCGAAGCAGGCCCAGAGGTATCCCAGGGCCGCGAAGGTGAGCCCCAGGGTTCCGGCTCCCTCGAAGCCCATGGATTCCCAACCCCGTCCGATCGCGAAGGCCTGTCCGGGCCCGAGGGCGAAGCCCAGGGGCAGGAAAAGGCCGATGGCGGGGTTCAGCTTCGGGGAGATGGTCGCGATAAGGAGATAGGCCAGCAGAAGCCCCGTCAGGGCCTGGATGGCGTACTGGGATAAGATGCCCGTGGTCGTGCCCACGACCCCTCCGGACTTCTTGTGGATCTGGGGAGGAGCCGCGCGAAGGGTCATGGCCACGAAGGAGACGTTCAGAAGATGGTAGACAAGCTCCCCCAGACGGTTCGTCTCGTGCCCCATTCCTGGAAAGACGTAGTTGTACAGCGGCAAGAGCAGGAATCCCGCGGTCAGGGCGTTGGGTATCATGAACCGCTGGAAAAACTTGACCCGGGACCGGATGAGCGTAGCCGCAAGAAGGGCCATGGATATGGCTCCAGCGTCGATGACGATCTTCCAAGAAAAGTTCATCGTGCCTCCCTTTCCGTACCGTTCGTTCTCGGGGCCCCGACACGCAGCGTCAGGGAGCCGGATTGATCGCCCTCACACCTTCGTAGGCAGAGTATTGAGGATTCTTTCCATGTCGATTCCGAACCGAAGCAAGTGCTCGTCCCGGCCGAAGGGAGCCGCGATCTGTAGGCCCGCGGGAAGGCCGTTCGGGAACACCCCCGCGGGAAGGGACAGGGTGGGCAAGCCCGCGTGGGTCCAGGGGAGGTTCATGACGGGATCCCCCGTGGAATCCATGCCCTCGGGGGCGGGGCCGGGGG
>JAAYUR010000098.1 GCA_012517645.1 Treponema sp. | reverse complement strand
GTTGTAGGTATCCGCGTCCCGGGCTCCCAGATCGATCGCCTTCTCGAAGGCCTCCCGGCCCTCGGCCCAGCGCCGGAGCCTCCGGCTGCCCCAGCCCAGGAGGA
Source organism: Treponema sp. (assembly GCA_012517645.1). Classification (GTDB taxonomy): domain Bacteria; phylum Spirochaetota; class Spirochaetia; order Treponematales; family UBA12059; genus JAAYUR01. The sequence continues at coordinate 3,935 of JAAYUR010000098.1, read as the reverse complement.
ACCAGCCGTTCCATACCTTGGGATAGGACTTCAGGAACTCCCGGGCCTTCTCGATGCCCTCCTCTTCCCGTCCCAGGCGGATGAAGTCGTAGGCTTCCTTGAACAGGGTGTCCAGGTTTCCCTGGGTCTTCAGCTTCCGGACGATCTCCCGGGCCCGGGCCACCCGTTCCGCGTCCTCTCCCAGGGAGGCGTAGGTTTCGAAGAGCTCCCGAGCCCGGTCGTAGCCGCGGTTCTTGAGGTGGAAGAAGGCCGCCTCATAATAGGCGTCCGGGACCGGGGGTTCGAAGGCGAGGAGTCGCCGGTACAGGTCGAAGGCCCGCTGGTTGAATTCCTCTTCCAGGCCGGCATTGTCCAGGCGTGCGTATTCCTGGGCCCTCTTCTCGTACACCGAGGCCAGATTCAGGTACGATTCCGGGCGGTCCGGATAGAGCCCCATGAGGGCGCGGAAGATCTCCTCCGCCACGTCGAGATCCCCGTTGCGGCTCTTGAGTATGCCCGCCTCGGAGAGCTCGGGCAGGATCGTCGGCTTCACGGTGGTCACGAAGCGGCGGTAATACTCCGCGTCGGGGTGATCGGGTCGGTAGGCAAGGACCCTCAGCATTCCGGCCAGGAGCGCCTCCAGGACCAGGTCCCCGGGCCGGAAGCGCTCGGGGTCGCCCCCGGTCTCCACGGGCAGGGCGATGGAGGGGTCCAGCCGGAAGCCCCCGATGGATCGGGCGAAGTCGTCGGGAAGGCGCACGTACACGATGTTCCGGAGCCGCGCTTCGTCGTCAGGTTCCATCGGCATCCCCGCCCTTCGTAGCCGGGTCCCCGCGGGAGGCTTCCTCCCCCCCCTCGCCTCGGGGACCTCGCGTCTGCATGATGTAGTCGTTGATGTGGATCTTGAAGTTCATCGGGATATGCTGTCCGTCGAACTGGATGGCCACGGCCGCCAGGTCCTTCCGTCCCTCGACGTCCTCGTACCGGACCACGGTTCCCTTGATGTCCAGGGACTCCCGGGGCTCGTCGAAATCGAGCCTCAGAAGGCACTCCTTGCCCACCAGGAACTTGGCCAGGCCCACGAGGATGACCTTGGCTCCCCCGAAGGAGAGATCCCGGACGATGCATTTGCGGGGGACGCCCTGGATGAAAATGAAGGTATCCTTGGACTGCAGGCAAATGCGGCGCATGGAATCCGCGGTCAACAGGATCCTCTCGTCCCGGCGGCGGGCGGAGTTGACGTTGGCCTCCAAGAGGCGCCCCAGGATCTCGATAAGGTCGTCCGGCGGGCGCTGGGTGTACTGGATATGGATGAACTGGAGGTCTCCGTTGGATTGCGCGTAGGGGGCGAAGCCGGTCACCTTCCCGGCCACGAAGAAGGCTCGGGGATCGGCCTTGTCCGAGATCTTGAAGGAGAACCGCAGACTGACCATGTTGTTCGCCTTCTTGATGCGCTCCACCAAGGCGCTCTTGGCGCTGGCAAGGATCTTGGCCCCCGAGAAGGAGGTGGAATAGATGACGCAGGGCCACTGTTCGCCCACGCATTTCAGGCAGACCTGCTGCGGCAGGAGAGCCGTGGACTTGATTACTTCCTTCGTGAAGGTGACGTCGATCGCCCGGAATGCGTCGTAGTATTTTGAGATCTGCTGGCTTGTCAGTATGGCCATACGGATCGACTATAGGCCATCGGGGCCGGGGTGGTCAACCGAAGCCGGGGTGTCCAATAAGTCGCTTACCTATTGGAAACCCCTTGCATTTTCTAACGTTCTATTGAGAACGTTAGAAAATGCTGCACAAAAACCAGCTGTCCAAAAAGCTATCCGGGCTTTTTGGACAGCCCCCTACATTATTCCTTCCAGGGAAAGATCATGCCCTTCAAAGTTCTTTTGCCGACCAGGTCCCGTTCCTCGGAAAGAAGCTCGTCCCAGGGGATCTTCCGTCTGTCCGCTCCGGGCTTGGCCTCCAGCCAGTCGTACTTCTTAAGGAGAAGCCGGAGGGCGTCCACGGTTCCGAGCATGGTTCCCGAGATCCCGGGCACCAGGAAGGCGGAGAACACGGAAAGGACGAGGCCCAGGGCGGAATAGAGGGCCAGGAAGATCGAGAAGCCCAGGTTGTCCGCCAGGAGCAAGAAGCACTTCCGGAGCGAGGACCGCAGGGAGCCCGGAAGGAGGGCTCGGACGGCGGGAAACCATTGCAGGGCCAGGAGGGCGATCAGGAAACACCAGAACAGGGTTCCCGCCGCGAACCATCCCAGGAATCCGCCCCGGGAGAGATAAAAGGGCACGGCGATCCGGAACAGAAATGAAGCGGCTGAAAGGGCAAAGCCGTAGGCCAGGCCGAGACCCCAACGGCTTTTCAAGGACTGGAGGAAGGCGGAAAGGGACAGGTCCCGGTACTCCGCCGCCTCCTTCAGGACCCCGGCGCAGACCAGGGAGTAGGCGGCCAAGACCAGAAATCCCAAGCTCGGCCAGAGCTCCCCGCCGGGAAGATTGAGCGCCCGAGGTACCAGCACGAACACCGAAAGAAGAGCGAGGGCCCCCAAGTTCAGGGCCACCAAGCCCCAGAGGTGATCCCAGCCGTCGAAGAACGCCTTTTTGATGAAAAAGCCTGTCATATTCGACGGTTTACCGCATCCTTGACAAAGTAACAAGCCCGTCCCTATGCTCCCCCCATGCCGTTTTTATAGGACGGTCATCCGATACCCACCCGAGGCAGGCCCATGGAGGATCAGTACCGTTTTCCGCTCGAAAACTACATGTCCCAGGAGCAATTCGAGCGGATCGAGCGGTTCGCGAGCGACAAGGAAACCCCTTGCCTGATCATCGATCTCGACATCGTCAAGAAAAAGTATGCCCAGCTCCGCGCCCTGATGCCCTACGCGGAGGTCTACTACGCGGTAAAAGCCAACCCCATGGACGAGGTGGTCTCTACCCTTCGGGACCTGGGCTCCAGCTTCGACGTGGCCACCCGGTACGAACTGGATCAGCTTTTAAGGCTGGGCGTGAATCCCGAACGGATGAGCTTCGGCAATACCATAAAGAAAGAAAAGGACATAGCCTACTTCTACGAGAAGGGGATACGGCTGTACGCCACGGATTCCACCGCGGACGTGGAGAAGATCGCCCGGGCCGCACCGGGTTCCAAGGTGTTCTTCCGCATCCTCACGGAGGGCTTGGGCGCGGACTGGCCCTTGTCCCGGAAATTCGGGAGCCACCCCGACGAAACCCGCCGTCTCATCCTCCGGGCCAAGGACCTAGGACTGGAGCCCTACGGGATCTCCTTCCACGTCGGCAGCCAGCAAAGGGACATCGGCCAATGGTCCACCGCCCTGACCACGACGGGGGGAATCTTCAAGTGGGCCCGGGAGGAGCACGGGATCGAGCTCCAGATGGTCAACATGGGAGGAGGATTCCCCTCCAACTACCTGGAACCCACCAATGCCATCGAAGCCTACGCAGAGGACATCAAGAACTACCTCCTCAACAACTTCGACGGCCGCTGGCCCCGGGTCATCATCGAACCCGGAAGGTCCATGGCGGGGGACTGCGGCGTCATCGTCACGGAGATCGTGAACATCGCCCGGAAGTCCCTGCACGACCTCTACCCCTGGGTTTTCCTGGACATCGGCAAGTTCGGGGGCCTGATCGAGACTCTGGACGAGGCCATCAAGTACCCCATCTATTTCAAAGGCTCGGGCAAGCAGGTGGACGTGATCCTGGCGGGGCCGACCTGCGACTCCATGGACATCCTGTACGAGAAAACCACCTACATGATGCCCACCAGCGCACGCATCGGGGACCGGGCCTACATCCTGACGACCGGCGCGTACACCCAGAGCTACAGCTCCATCTACTTCAACGGCTTCCCGCCCTTGAAGGCCTACGTGCTGGAATAGCGGGGAATCGGCGATACGCGCAAGGCGGCGTACGACGGAGTCGCGGCTCGAGACTCCCGGT
>JAAYUR010000013.1 GCA_012517645.1 Treponema sp. | reverse complement strand
AGGCCCGCTGGGGGACCCACGGCGACCATCCGGTGATCGTTCTGGCACCGGGCAACGTGAAGGAGTGCTTCGACCTGACGGTGCGCGCCTTCAACCTCGCGGAGGAATACCGGGTTCCCGTCGTGGTCCTCACGGACGAGGTGATCGGCCACATGCGGGAAAAGGTCGTCCTACCGGAGTGGAAGGACGTGAAGGTCGTGGATCGGGCCCGCCCTTCGGCTCCCGGCGGGTACCGGCCCTACGAGGCGGACCAGGACGGAGGCGTTCCCCCCATGGCCCCCTTCGGGGAGGGGTATCGCTGGCACGTAACCGGCCTCTTCCACGACGAGACGGGCTTCCCCTCCGGAAAGGCGGACGTGGCGGATCGGCTCCTGAGACGCTTGGACCGCAAGATCACGAAGAACGAGAGCGTGATCCGGGACTACGTCACCGAGTCCGCCGAGGACTGCGAGATCCTGGTGGTTTCCTTCGGGAGTTCCGCCATGAGCGCCCTGTCCGCGGTGCGGCGGGCCCGTAGGGAAGGCGTGAAGGCCGGCATGCTCCGGCTCAAGACGATATGGCCCTTCCCGGACGAGGTCCTCAGGGACCTGTCCAAGAACGTCAAGGCGGTGCTGGTTCCGGAAATGAACCTGGGACAGCTCGCCTACGAAGTCGAGCGGACTGTAGGCTGCCGAGCCCCGGTTGTGCGCATCGGCAAGGTGAACGGGGACCTCTTCCGCCCGGACGAGATCCACGACAAGATCATGGAAGCTGCCAAATGAGCGACATACTTAGGTATTTCCGACAAGAACGGCTCCCGCATATCTGGTGTCCCGGCTGCGGGCACGGAACCGTGACCGGAGCCCTTGTGCGGGCCATCGCCCGCTTGAAGCTGGACAAGAACAAGGTCTGCGTAGTGTCGGGAATCGGCTGTTCCAGCCGGGCCCCGGGCTACCTGGACTTCGACACCCTGCACACCGCCCACGGCCGCGCCCTGGCCTTCGCCACGGGCATCAAGCTGGCCCGGCCGGACTTGAAGGTCATAGTCATGACCGGGGACGGAGACTGCACGGCCATCGGGGGAAACCACTTCATCCACGCGGCACGGCGGAACATCGACATCACGACCATCGTGATGAACAACAATATCTACGGCATGACCAGCGGCCAGTATTCCCCCATGACCCCCAAGGGCTTCCTGGGCACCACGGCGCCCTACGGCAACGTGGAGCGCACCTTCGACCTGTGCAAGCTCGCCGAGGCCGCCGGGGCTACCTACGTGGCCCGGGGCACGGCCTACCACGCCCAGATGCTCATCGACCTGATCGAGCAGGCCCTCACGCACAGGGGCTTCTCCGTTGTGGAGGCCATGACCCAGTGCCCGACCTACTTCGGTCGGAAGAACAAGGTGGGCGGAGCCGTGGAGCTCCTGGAGTGGATCAAGGATCGGACCGTCAACGTCAAGGCTGCGGCGGTCCTGCCGCCCGAGAAGGTCGCGGGCAAGCTCCTGATCGGGGAGCTCCACAAGAATCCCCAGCCCGAGTTCTGCGACGAGTACGACAAGGTCATAGCCCAGGTTCAGCGAAAGTTCGACGGTTTCCGGGGAGGGGTGCGCGGATGCGAACAGAATTCCGACTGAGCGGTTCCGGGGGGCAAGGCCTGCTCCTCGCGGGAATAGTCCTGGCCGAGGCGGCCATCCTGGAAGGAAAGAACGCCGTGCAGACTCAAAGCTACGGTCCCGAAGCCCGAGGCGGCGCCTCCAAGGCGGAGGTAGTCATCAGCGGCGAGGACATCGACTATCCCAAGGCCATGGATCCCGATTACCTGCTCGCCCTGACCGGGGAAGCCTACAGGACCTACGGCAGGCTGATGAAGAAGGGGCTCATCATCGTGGACGAATCCGTCCCGCCCTCCGACGAGATCACGGCACGCACGGCCCGGGTTCCCATCCTCAAGACCGCGGCCAAGGACATCGGCAAGGGCGTCGTGGCCAACATCGTCGCCCTGGGCGTCCTGGCCGGAATCTCCGGGATCGTGAAACCCAAGACCCTGGAAGAGGCGGTCAAGAACCGAGTACCCAAGGGCACCGAGGAGCTCAACATTTCCGCCCTGAAAAAGGGCTTCGAGCTGGCGGACGGATATACCGCGAAGGCATGACGGCGGCGCGTGCCGCGATACCATCGGAGGATTCTAGATGAGCGATTCCGGATCGATCCGCAAGGAATTCGAGACCTACACGGAAGGGGTGGAGAAATCCCTGGGGAAATTCCCCGAGCGGAAGAAAAAGTTCGTCACCGGGTCCAACGCCCCGGTGGATCGACTCTATACCCCCCTGGACCTGGAAGGGCGGGACTACCTGAAGGACCAGGGCTTCCCGGGAACCTATCCGTTCACCCGGGGAGTCCAGAACACCATGTACCGGGGCCGGTTCTGGACCATGCGCCAGTACGCGGGCTTCGCCACCGCGGAGGAATCCAACAAGAGGTACAAGTACCTGCTGGAGCAGGGACAGACCGGGCTCTCCGTAGCCTTCGACCTGCCCACCCAGATCGGGTACGACTCGGACCACCCCCTGTCCCAGGGAGAGGTCGGAAAGGTCGGGGTGGCCATAGACTCCCTGGCGGACATGGAGATCCTTTTCGACGGGATACCCCTGGACAAGGTCTCCACCTCGATGACCATCAACGCCCCCGCGTCGGTGCTCCTGGCCATGTACATAGCGGTGGCGGAAAAGCAGGGGGTCACCCCGGACAAGCTGAACGGCACCATCCAGAACGACATCCTCAAGGAATACGTGGCCCGGGGGACGTACATATTCCCGCCCGCTCCCTCCATGCGCTTGATCACGGATATCTTCGAGTACTGTTCCAAGGAAGTGCCGAACTGGAACACCATCTCCATATCCGGCTACCATATCCGGGAAGCCGGGTCCACGGCGGTCCAGGAAGTGGCCTTCACCCTGGCCGACGGGGTAGCCTACGTCGAAGCCGCGGTAAAGGCCGGGCTGGACGTGGACGACTTCGCCCCGAGGCTCTCGTTCTTCTTCAATTCCCACAACGACCTGTTCGAGGAGGTCGCCAAGTTCCGGGCCGCCCGCAGGGTCTGGGCCAAGATCATGCGGGAGCGGTTCGGAGCCAAGAACCCCAAGAGCTGGATGCTCCGGTTCCATACCCAGACCGCGGGCTCGACCCTCACGGCCCAGCAGCCGGACAACAACGTGGTTCGTGTCACCCTTCAGGCCCTGGCCGCCGTGCTGGGCGGAACCCAGTCCCTCCACACCAACTCCAAGGACGAGGCCCTGGCCCTGCCCACGGAGGATTCCGTGCGGGTCGCCCTCCGAACCCAGCAGATCATAGCCTACGAGAGCGGCGCAGCGGAGACCGTGGACCCCCTGGCCGGTTCCTACTATGTGGAGAGCCTAACCAACCGCATCGAGGACGGGGTGTGGGAATACATCCGCAAGATCGACTCCCTGGGAGGGGCGGTCAAGGCCATCGAGAACGGCTACATACAGCAGGAGATCCAGGACGCCGCCTACACCTACCAGATGGACGTGGAGGCCGGGGAGCGGATCGTCGTGGGGCTCAACAAGTTCCAGATCAAGGAATCCGCCCCCGAAGGGCTGTTGAAGGTGGATCCCGCCGTAGGGAAGATGCAGGAGAGGAAGCTGGCGGACCTTCGGGCGAAGCGGGACAACGAGGCGGTCCGGAAAGCCCTGGAGAGCCTCAAGGCCGCGGCCCAGGGGTCGGACAACCTCATGCCCAGGATACTGGAGGCGGTGCGACGCTACGCCACCCTCGGTGAGATCTGCGACGTGCTTCGCGGAGTCTTCGGGGAATACCAGCAGAAGGTCGTCCTTTAACGGGGGTACGGAATGGACAGGAAGATTCGAGTACTTGTGGCCAAACCCGGACTGGACGGCCACGACCGGGGAGCAAAAGTGATCGCGCGGGCCCTCCGGGACGCGGGCATGGAGGTCGTGTACACGGGTCTCCGGCAGACTCCGGAACAGATCGTCCAGGCCGCCATCCAGGAGGACGCGGACGTCATAGCCCTATCCATCCTGTCGGGCGCCCATAACCACCTGTTCCCGCGGGTCATGGAATTGCTGGCCCAGAAGGGCGTGAAGGACGTGCTGGTGATCGGCGGCGGGGTGATTCCCGAGGATGACATCCCCTTCCTCAAGAAGGCGGGGATCGCGGAGATCTTCGGGCCCGGCACACCGACCAAGGCGACCATAGATTTCATACGGGCCAATCTCAAGAGATAAGGCCGAAACCCCCCTGCCCGACGTCCCGGAGACCGCCCGGCGGATCCGGTCCGGGGATACCCGGACCCTGGCGCGCACGATCT
>JAAYUR010000332.1 GCA_012517645.1 Treponema sp. | reverse complement strand
CGGTCTGCTCCGCCGGGGAGGATTCGCCGGAGCTTCTGGAAGCCGCCGCCCGGGCGGGGGCGAGGCTCCGGGTCGCCCCCCCGAGGGTGCCCGATGGGCTTCGCCGGTACATCCCGGTCCTGGGGTACGCGGAGTTCGAGGAGAACCTATGCGTCGCCCTGGAGACCTGCCGTGCCCTGGGCCTGGACGGCCCGGGGGCCCTCCGGGGCATGGCCGCGGCGGCCCCGGACCTGGGCGCCCTCCGGACCTGGCGCTGGGAGGAGGACGGGAGTCCCCGGGTTTTCGTGAACGCCTTCGCGGCCAACGACGTGGACTCCACCCGGGCGGTGTTGGCGCGGGCGCTCGCGGGAAAGCCTTCCGGAGCCCGGGCGGTGGGCCTGCTCAGCCTCCGGGAGGATCGGGCTGAGCGGACCCGGCAGTGGCTTCAAGCCCTGGAGAAGGGGCTTCCGGAGCCTCTGGAGGAACTCTACGCGGTCGGGACCGCCGCCGGAATCGTCCGGCGCCGCCTTTCGGCCCGGGGAATACCCTGCCGGGCGATACGGGCCCGGGACCCCGGGGTCATCCTGCGCGCCGCGGCCAAGGGCCGACCCGGGGAACTTTGGATCGTCGGGATCGGGAACATCGTCGGGCCCGGGGCCCGGATCGTGGAATACTGTTCGGTGAGGGGGAGCCTCGATGAACCATGAAACCCTGCTGATCGGATTCCTGGTGGCCATGGTCTTTCACGAGCTGACCGGGATCTACCCCGGGGGCATCGTGGTGCCCGCCTACCTGGCCCTCTACGCCGGGGAGCCCGCGCGCCTGGCGGGCACCGCCGCCGCGGCCGCGGTCGGGCTGGGGGCGTACCGCCTGCTGTCGACCCGGCTGCTCCTCTTCGGCCGCCGGCGCTTCTTCGTGTTGGTCACGGTATCCGGCTTGGCCGCCCTGGCCTCGGGCCTGACCTTCCCGGCCTTCCTTCCCGAAGCTGCGGGGTGGAGGGCCGTCGGGATCGTGGTCCCCGGACTTCTGGCCGATTCCTGCCGGAAGCAGGGGGCCCTGGTGACGGGGGCCGCGGCGTGTACCGCCATGACCGCGACGTACCTTTTGTCCCGGCTGGTTCTGTCCTGGTAGGGGAACGGCCGTGAAACCCGTCCGCGCCGCCCTGTGGATTCTCGCGGTCCTCGCATCCGCCGCCGCCCTCATGGCGGAACGGCGGATCTCCTCGTACTCCCGCTCCCCCTACTACGAGGAGATGGTCCGAGCCGCCCGGCTTATGGAGGAGGCCGAAGCCCGGGTCCGGGACGCCCGGACGGCCGCGGGAATCGGGATCGATCCGCTCCGGGACCCGAACAGCACGGGTTTGGTCGGGGTCGAATACTCCGAGACGACCACGAGCCTGGGGGATCTGGAATCCAAACGGACCTCCGCCGGCCCCGACATGGCGGCCTTGTCCGTGCTCCTGCTCCGGGAGGCCGGGGTGAAATCCGGGGACGCCATAGCCGTGGGGGCCTCGGGGTCCTTTCCGGGCCTCGTCCTGGCGGTCCTTTCCGCGGCCCGGGCCCTGGACCTGGACGTCGCCCTGGTGTCGTCCCTGGGGGCCTCGTCCTGGGGGGCCAACATACCGGAGTTCTCCTATCTCCGCATCCACGAGGCCGCCCTGCCCGTGTTGGGCTACCCGATCCTGGCCGTCTCCCTGGGGGGCGGGGAGGACGCGGGAGGGGATATGCAGCCCGAGGGAAGGAGGATCCTTTCCCGGGAGGCCTTCCGTTCCGGACTTCGGGTGATAAACGCCCGATCCCTGGAGGACAGCGTGGACGAGCGCCTTGCCCTGTACGATTCCTTCCTCGGCGGTAGGGCCTGCGCGGCCTTCGTGAACGTCGGGGGGGCCTCCGCGAACATCGGGGAGGATGACCGGGCGTTGGAGCTCCTCCCGGGCATCAACCCTCCGAAGAGCCTGTCTCCCGAAGGAAGGGGGACGGCCTTCGCGATGTCCGCCCGGGGCGTCCCCGTGATCCACCTCCTGAACCTCCGGGCCCTGGCCCGGGATTACGGGCTTCCCTGGGATCCCGTACCCTTCCCCGGAATCGGGGAATCCCGGGTTTACAAGGTCTACGACCGATCCCTGTACCGCAGGCGCCTGGGGATCCTGTCGGCTCTCTACTTCGCGGCGCTGGCCGCCCTGGGTGCGGCGGGGACGGCGGCGAGGAGGGGCCCGCGGGTTTAGATGACCGCGGTCAACGACCAAGGTCGAATCGGAGTTGCGCGTTTTTTCATATCGGATTATCATCCCCCTCGTGGAAACTCCAGACGTATCGGCGCGCCGTTCCGCGCGTCCGGGATTCATCGTATCGACCTCTCTGGGGGCCGGCGCCTGCCTGGCCTGGGCGGCCGCGGCCATCCTCGGGGCGCCCGCCGGGACCGGCCTTCCGGCCGCCTCCGGGGCGATCCTGCTCGGGGCCGGGACGATCCTGCTCGCGGCCGCGGCGCTTCTTGCCCGCGGCCTAGCCCGTCTCCCGGACCGGATCCGGGCCCGGACCCTCGCGGAGATCGGCGCGGCCCTTGGGCCCGACCGGGGATCCGCAAGCCCCGAAGGCGCCGGGGATGGTCCCTCCGAGAAGGCCGCGGCCGCTTCCACGGAAGACCTGGCCGCCCGCATCCGCGCGGACCGGGAGTGGATCTCCGCCCAGAGGAGGTCCACGGCCATGGAGACCGAGCGGGACCTGGCCGCGGCCCTCGAACGGGAGGAGTCCAAGGGCAGGCTTTCCGAGTCCGTCCGGGTCCGGCTGACCGCCGTGGACGCGACGTTGGAGGAGGTACGATCCTCGGCGGCCCGTCTGTTGGAGGCCGCGGAGCGCACCCGGGACACCGGCGGGGAGGTGGAAGCCGCCGCGGAGGCTGCCGCGGAAAGCCTGACCACCGTAAAGGCGGCCTTGAAGGACCTGCGCGCTTCCGCGGACCGCATCGACCGGGAAATGGCACGGACCTCCGAGATTTCCGCAGCCGCCGTCGCCTCCATCGCGGGAACCACCGGCTCCGTGGAGGAGCTCGGAGCTTCCGCCCTCCGCATCGGGGAAATCGTGGGGCTGATCGAGGAGATCGCGGAGCGTACCAATCTATTGGCTTTGAACGCCGCCATCGAGGCCGCCCGGGCGGGTTCCGCGGGCAAGGGATTCGCGGTGGTGGCCGGGGAGGTCAAGAACCTGGCGGCTCAGACGGGAAAGGCCACCCTGGACATAAAGGCCCTGATCGAGGAAGTCCAAGCCGGGACCCGCTTGGCCCGGGAGTCCAGCGCCCGCACCAAGGATGCCGTCGGACGCCTGGGGGAAGTCATCGAGGGCGTCGCCTCCGCGGTGGCGAGCCAGGAAGGCGCGGTGGAGAGGGTCGAGGCCAGCTCGGCCAGCCTGGCGGGAGCCAACGAGCAGGTTCGCGCCGGTGCCCGAGGCTTGGCCTCGGAGGTACGGGAGACCGAGTCCCTCGCCGAGGCCATGCGCCGGGTGGCCGAGCGGATCGCGGAGGAGGAGGGAGGACTGCGCAAGGAGATCGACGGCTTTTTGGAGTACGTCGCCCGGAAGACCAGCCAGGACGCCAAGTCCCTGACCATCCAGGCCGCCCGGTACCTTTCGGAAAACGGCCTGGAGGCCGCGGAGAAGGCCTTCCTGTCCGAAGGCCGGTTCCGCTTCGGGGACATCTACGCCTGTGTGGTGGACGGAGAGGGCCGCTGGGTCATCTATCCGCCGAAACCGGAGAACAAGGGCCAGAGCATCATGGGCTTCGTGGATCCCGACGGAGTCCGGATCGGGGAACGCATCCTTGGAGTCGGCAAGCTGGGGGAGGGCTGGACCGAGTACAAGTGGAACAACCCCCTAACCGGCCGGGTGCAGGACAAGCTGACCTACGTCAAGGCCGTGCCGGGCACGGACCTGCTGGTCTACGTAGGGATCTACGTGTAACCCGGGGCGGATCGGCGCGGCGCTCGCCCGCCGCGTCGAGGGACCGCCGCCGCGAAAAAGGGCCGCCCCGGAACTGTCTCCGGGGCGGCCTTTCTGTAGACCGGCGAAGCCCGCTGGGCTCCGCCGCCGCTAATCCGGCGCACGCCGGGTTAGCGCCATTTTGCCATGTCCAGCTCGTTCTCGGTCTTGGACACGATGGCGGTGCCGGCCAGGTCGCCGGTGACGTTCAGGGAGGTCCGGCCCATGTCCAGGAGGGCGTCGATGCCCAGGATCATGGCGTAGGCGGCCGCCACGGCGCTCCCCGCCTCGACCTTGAGGCCCACGGATTCCAGGACCATGAGGAGCATGATCGCCCCGGCTCCGGGGACGCCCGCGGTGCCGATGGAGGCCAGGGTGGCGGTGATGATCACGGTGAGCTGCTGGTTGAAGGTCAGGGGCCGGCCGGTGGCGTAGCCGATGAACATGGCGCAGACGCCCAGGTAGATGGCCGTGCCGTCCATGTTGATCGTGGCGCCCAGGGGCAGGGTGAAGGAGGAGGTGGCCCGGGGGATGCCCAGCTTCTCCTCGGCGACCCGCAAGGTGATGGGCAGGGTGCCCGAGGAGGAGCGGGTCACGAAGGCCGTGATCATCGCCTCGTTGGCTCCCTTGATGAACTTGATCAGCCCCAGCTTGAAGACCGCCAGGAAGCCTCCGTAGATAAGCACCAGGTGGACAATGAGCCCGAGGTAGACCGTGAGAGTGACGACCAGCAGGGGACCCAAGGCCTTGGCGCCCTGCTGGGCGAAGACGATGGAGATGAGGACGAAGACGCCGATGGGGGCGTACTGCATGATCCCTTTCACGACCTTGTACATGGTTTCGGCGCCGGCGTTGCAGACTTCATAGAGCATGTCCGCGCCTTTTGCGATCGCCGCAACCTTGGAGTCCTTGACGTAGGAGATGCCCAGCCCGAAAACGACCGCGAAGAAGATGATCGGCAGGACGTCGCCCTTGGCGAGGGACTCGACGGGATTGGTGGGCACTATGTTCAGAATAATCGTAGCCAGAGGCTGGACGGCGGCCTCCTTGCCCTTGATGTCCGCGGCGCCCACGATGTTGAAGCCCGCGCCGGGCTGGAAGATGTTCGCGAACACCAGGCCGATGAGGACGGCCAGGGCGGAGGTGAACAGGTAGTACACCATGATCTTGACACCCACCCGGCCCAGGCGGGAGGGGGCGATGCTGGCCGCCCCGGCGATCAGGGAGAATAGGATGACCGGCACGACGATCATCTTGAGCAGACGGACGAAGAGGTCCCCGAAGGGCTGGACGAAGCCTACGTAGCCCTTCACCGCCCCGGGCGTGAAGCCCAGGATGATCCCGACGACCGCGCCCAACACGAGACCGATCAGGATGCGCGTGAGCAGGTTGGTGTCGAAATACCAACTCAACGCGCCTTTCTTGCCTTCCGCCATACATGCCTCCGGGAGTTAGGGGATGTACCGGCCGCCCGCGAGGGACGGGCCGGAATGAGTCATGTCAGTGTAGGGCCGTTTCCCGGGATCCGAAATGCACCAAAGGGAGTATATTGTCCGGTCGGAGCGATCCGAGCCGGATCCGGCTACACCATTTGGCCTATCGGGGGAGGACCCGGGACGTCCCGGGTCCGGGGGCCGGGAGACGCCGGAAAGGCCGGCGCTTGTTCCGCTCCGAGCGAGACCCGCCGCCGTCAAACCAGCTTTTCATCCAGGGCCTTGCGCACGATCTCCGCCTTGGAGGAGACGTTCAGTTTCTGGTAGATGTGGAGGATGTGCTTCTTGGCGGTGGAGCCGGCGATGTGGTGGCGCTCCGCCAGCTCCCGGTACGTGAGGCCGTCCACGATGTCCCGGAGGACCTCGCGCTCCCGGGGGGTCAGGCCGTAATCCGCGGCCTTTCCGGTCCCGCCCCGGCGTATCTCCTCCAGTATTCGGCGCGCCACGGTGGGGCTGATGGGGGAACCCTCGGACTTGGCGCTCAGTATCTGCTCCAAAAGCTGTTCGGGTTTCGTGTTCTTGAGGATGTAGCCCTTGGCCCCGGCTTTTATGGAGTCCAGGATCTTGTCCTCCTCCTCGAAGATCGTGAGGATCAGGACAACCAGGTCCGGGTGCTTGTCCAGGAGGACCTTGGTCGCCTCGATCCCGTTCATCCCCGGAAGGTGGATGTCCATGAGGACAATGTCGGGATCCGGATTCTCCCGGATCCAGGCCAGGAAGTCCTCCGCCCGGCCGAAACAGCCCGCCACCCGGATTCGCTCGTCCAGGCCCAGGAAGTACCGAAGGCCCTCCCGGACTTCCTTCTCGTCCTCCACGATGGCCACGACGGTGCGGCCGGATCGGCTATCGGTCTTCATGGTTCTCCTCATCCACGGCGGGTAGCAGGGCCGAGTATTCGACACCCCGGCCCGGGGCCGAGCGAAGGCTCGCCTTGCCCCCCAGCCGTTCCACCCGGAACCGGATGTTCGCGAGTCCGAAGGAGCCGGAGCGGGTCGCGGCGGGATCGAAGCCCGCCCCGTCGTCGGAAAACCGGAGCAGGATACCCCGGGGTCCCGCCGAGAGCCGGAGCCGGACCCGGGAGGCCCCGGAATGCTTCAGCGTATTGCTGACCAGCTCCTCCAGAACCTTCTCGAGCTCCGTGCGCGTCGCCTCCCCCAGCTCCCGAAGGGCCCTGCGATTCCGGATACGGCAGTCGAAGTCGATGTCCCGGGATTCCAGGCGCTGTCGGATGCCCGAGGAAACGAATTTCACCAGGTCCGAGCCCATCCGATCGTCCTCGTGCATGCCCTGGACGATGCCTCGAAGGCTCGCCACGGCTTCCAGACAGTTGGCCTCGATCCGCTCCAGCATCTCCCGAAGCTTTTCGGGCCCGTCCTTGGCCAGGTCCTTGGCCACGCCGCCGCAGAAGAAGATGTTCGTCAGCTTGGCCCCGATGGTGTCGTGCATGTCCCGGTAGATCCTGCGGCGTTCCTCGGCGACCCGAAGCTGGGTGTTCTCCTTCTGGAGCCGCCAGATCTCCTCGGTCCGCTGGCGGACCTTCTCCTCAAGGTTCCGGGAGTACCCGTCCACCTCGTCCACCAGCATGTTGAACTCGTCGCCCAGGACGCCGAATTCGTCCCCCGAGCGGACCTGGACCCGGGCCGTCTTGTCCCCGGCCTTGAGCCGATTGATCACCGCCACGATGCCGGCCAGGGGGGACAGGATGAGCCGCCCCGTGATTCCCGCCAGGGCCAGGGTGAGCATCAGCATCAGGATGATCTCCACCATGCTGATGATGTTGAGGAGATTGCGCATGGATTCCAGGATGGAGTCCAGGGGCATCCCCACGACGATGGTCCAGTCGGCCCGGGAGGTCTTCTTGTAGACGAAGTGGGTCTTCATCCCCTCGATTCCCGCGGTGAAGGAACCGGCGGAACCCCGTATCTCCTCGAGGGAGACGGGCAGGGCGAAGCCCTTCTGGCTGGGGTCCGCGGCCCGGTCCTCGGGGAACTGGCTGGCCACCACGACCCCCGAGG
>JAAYUR010000267.1 GCA_012517645.1 Treponema sp. | reverse complement strand
GGGCGGGATCGTGGACGAGGAGGGGCTCTACCGGGCCCTGGCGGACGGAATCCTGTCCGGGGCCGCCATCGATACCTGGTACACCTATCCGCCCAAGGGCGAGACCGTGGGCGCCCCCTCCCGCTTCCCGATCCACGAGCTTCCGAACGTGGTGCTTTCGCCCCATGTGGCCGGCTCCACCTGGGAAGCCGTCGCGAACAACGCCGTCCAGACCGTCGACAACGTGGCCGAATGGCTCCGGACCGGGACCTGCGCTTCCAAGGTGGATCTGCGGGCGAGCTACTGAGCGGTAACCTGCGGACGGTGGTCCGTGGACCGTGGACAAGGGTCCGGCTAGTTCACCGGATCGGCGGCCGAGGCGGCCGGATCCGGTCGGCATCACCGTCTACAGTCCGCTGCTTCACCGCCTACCACACCTCCGCCTTCGCCTCGATCAACAGGTCCGGATACGCTCGATAGGCGTTCATGGCGTCGTACAAAAGTCCGAAGGGCACGGAATCCCGGTCGAAGGCCAGGAAGGGCAGGGCGTCGAAGACCCGTTCCCAGCCCCGGGCGGGTTCGGCGTCCAGCACGAAGATCGTCTCCAGGTCCTGGGCGTCCCGAAGGGCGGCCAAGGCCAGGGAGGGTTTGCGGGTGGCGAAGAACACCCGGGTCTGAAAGGATCTCTGGGGATCCAGGGAATAGATCCGGGATAGCTCGTACCAATGGTCCGGCTAGATAAAGGCGTCCGCGATCCTGCGCTGCACGGCCTCGCCGGGAATCCTCTTGTCCGAGTAGAGCACGATCTGGTAGAGCCCGAAGGGATTTTCTTTCCGGAGATCCCGGGCGGCCCGGGCCAGCCGCTGGATCCCCTCCTCGTCGTCCCCGGACAGGAGCAGGGTCAGGGAGCTGCCCAGGGTCTCGGGATTGACCAGGAGCTTGTCCAGGCTCCCGGACTTTCTCAGGTCCGCGAAGATCCGGAACCCCCGCATCGTCTCGTCGAAGGAAGGGGCCACAGGGGGCGCCAGGGCCACGTCGAAGCTCTCCTCGAAGGCCGCGGCGGCGTCCGCGATTCCGTCCTCGTCGATCCATTCCGTCTCCATGACGTAGTACGGGGGCCGTCTCAGGTATTCCTTGATGCCCAGGTCCTCGGCCCGGTCCCGGATGCGGGTCCCCGGGAGGACCGCCAGGGGGGACACCAGGGCGTCCTGACCCAGGCCGGCCATGCCCAGAAAATCGAAGGAGTCGATGACGGCGTCGTAGTCGTCGAAGGGAAGGCCCAAGAGCAGGGTGGGACGGACCCGGATTCCCAGGGACGTAAGGATGCCGCAGCCACGCTCGAACCCTTCCCGGTTCCAGGAGGATCCCAGGGCTGCCAGGGCCGCGGGATTCGTGGACCAGGGGCCGGTCCGGACGGTCTCCACCGCCGCGTCCGCCATGAGTCCCGCCAGATCCTCCGTGACGATCCCCGGGTCCAGGTTCAGCTCCATGGGCACACCCGCGTCGTTGGCCCCGGCGGCGTCCCGAAAGAACCCGGGCAGGTCCTGCCTCAAGGAGAGGGCCCGGTCCTGGAACCGGATCTCCGGGGCCCCCCGCTTGGAAGCCAGGCGGATGATCTTGGCCGCCTGGCCGTCCGGCCGGAACCGAAGGCCCGAGCCCGTGTCCGGGCCCTCCAGGCAGGGGGCCGGACAGCCCAGGACGGTTTCGATGTACACAGGCCGGTCCTGCTCCACCGCCAAGACTCCCGAGAGATAGGGGTCAGGCCAGGATCCGATGTCCGGGGAAGGTTCCGCGAGGTAGTGGGGGCGGATGGAACCCCCTCGGAGATCGGCCAGGAAGGCGCAGAAGGCCTCCTCGGTCTCCCCCTCCAGGATCGCGTCAAAGGTGGAAGCCCGGAAGATGGGCATGTCCCGGCGGGCTTCCGGACCGTGGGCGGCCAGGATGGTCCTGGGCGAACGGGCCCGGAGTTTCTTGGCGATCCACGCGCTCCGGTCGAGGTTGTGGGGCTCCAGCTCGAAGAGGACCGCCGAGGCGCCCGTTTCCGCGGCGGCGACCGTAACCGCCGCGTCCCCTCCGTACTCCGCCGTGTTCCGGTCCAGGAACGACCAATCCTCCCGGGCAAGGATACCTCGGGCTTCCGCCAGGGCCGCGGCTCGGGCGGCGGACAGCGGAACGGCTTCCCGCAGGCTCTGGCGGGAGGGATCGGGGGCGGGCAGTCGGATGAACAGGATTCTCACGGAATGGAACCTCGGGCTTCGGCGGGGCCGGAATCAGACCGCCTCAGTATATCAGAAAGCCGGGAGTCTGTCTTTCAGCCCCTGCGGAGGATCGTGGAACGCCAGCCGGCCGAATCGGGGAAGCCCGGGAGAAGCTCGCCCCAGGAACCCCTCAAGCCCGGAAGCTCCAGGCAGCTCCGGACCAGGTCCAGGTACCGGGGCCGGGGGATGTTCCTTCCCCCCATGGATGCGACGTGCTCGGTCCGGACCTGGCTGTCGATCACGGGGAACCCCTCGTCCGCTAGGCGCCAGGCCAGGGCGATCAAGGCCGACTTGGACGCGTTGGGCGTCCGGGAGAACATCGACTCTCCGCAGAAGAGGCGGCCCAGGCTGACGCCGTACAGCCCCCCGGCGAGACCGGACTCGTTCCAAGCCTCCACGGAGTGGGCGAAGCCCAGCTCGTGGAGCCGTACGTAGGCTTCGATCATGTCCCGGGTGATCCAGGTGCCCCTCTGGCCGGGCCGGGGCACGGATGCGCAGGCCTCGATGACACCCCGGAAATCCTTGTCCAGCGTCAGCCTGTACACGCCCTTGCGGAGCACCTTGCGCATGGACTCGGACACCCGTATCTCCCGGGGGTAGAGGACGAACCGGGGGTTCGGGCTCCACCACAGGATGGGCTCCCCCTCGGAGAACCAGGGGAAGATCCCCTGGGAATAGGCGGACAGAAGAACCCCCGGGGACAGGTTCGCCCCGACGCAGAGTATGCCGTGGGGGTCGGCGGTTCCGGGATCCGGAAACCGTATCCGCTCCTCCTCGGAGAGGTAGGGGAAGTCCGAGGAATCCGAGGTTCCGCCGTCCCGGGACATCAGGAGACCTTCAAGGGGACGGCCCGGGCCCTCGGATCCGGAAGCGGGCCCAATCCCCAAAGCCTGCGCACCGGATCGTAGAGCCGGGATGCCGCGGCGTACAGCAGGGGGGCCAGGACCAGGCCCGCCAAGCCGTCGACCGCATAATGGGCGAAGATATAGACCGTGGCCAGCATGACCAGGGCCAGCATGGGAAGGTAGAACGCCAGGAGGCGCTTGTCCCAACGCCAGGCGAAGAGAACGCACAACGTCGTGAAGAGCACGTGGGAGGAGGGGAAGGCCGCGCCCGAGAGGGTCACGGTCTCGAAGCCTCGCTGGAAGAAGGGCACGAAGAGAAAGCCCTCGAAGTTCCCGTACCAATGCTCCCGGAGCTCGGGGATCCAGTACTTAGGGCCCTGGACCCGGAAGAAGACGTACCAGATCGCGACGACCATCTGCATCGTGAAATAGACGAAGACCGCGCGCTCGGTCTCCTCCCGGTTTCCCCGGATCCAGGGTATCCAAAGCACCGTGGCGATCATCACGTAGTAGGTGAAATAAGAGCCGAACATGAGCTCGTTGAAGCGCGGAAAGGATTCGAAGGACTTGTAGAACTCGAGGTAGGGCTCGAATCCGAAGATGGCCTCGTCCAGGGCGCGGAAAAAGGGGTCGTAGGACCGGCCGCCGAAGACCCGGGCGGACAGAAGGATGCTCTCCAGGAAGAAGGGGGTGATCAGGAGCAGGGGGTACAGGGTGCGCAGGAAGCACAGTATCCTTCCCCCGTACCTCCGCTCCGCGGCGGCCAAGGACAGGATCAGCGCCAGGGCGGCGACGTAAGCCGCCGCGACGGCGTAGCCCCGGGGAAGCGTCCAGGGGCCCGCCCGTACCGTGCCGGTGTCCGGGACCAGGAGGGATGCGGCTATGAAAAAGGCTATGGTCGCGAGGCCGGGAGCGTCCATCGGTCGGAGGAGGGGACCCTCCCTGAGCCTGTCTCGTTCGTATCCTATCATGCCGAGCTCCGGGGCGGATTCGCGGACGGGCTTAGACGGCCCGCAGGACGACTTCCCCGCCTACCGCGTCCGCCAGGACCTTGCCGCCCTTCTGGAGGCGGCCGAAGAGGACCTCGTCCACGAACCAGGTCTTTACCTTGTCCTCCACCAGGCGACCCACGTTCCGGGCGCCGAACTCCTTGGAGTAACCCTGCTCGGCCAGGAGCCTGACGCAGGCGTCGGTCATCTCCAGCTCCACCTTCTTCTCCGCCAGCTGGACCCGGAAATCGTCCACAGCCTTGACGACGATCCGTTCGATGATCTCCATGGGAAGGTGCCCGAAGCGGACCACGGCGTCCAGGCGGTTCCGGAACTCCGGAGTGAAGGTCTTCTGGACAGCCTCGTCCAGGGCGGAGTCCGTCACGGACCGTTCCCCGAACCCGATCATGGACTTCCCGATCTCCCGGGCTCCGGCGTTGCTGGTCATGATCAGGACCACGTTCCGGAAGTCCGCCTTGCGTCCCTGGTTGTCCGTCAGGGTCGCGTAGTCCATGATCTGCAGCAGGATGTTGTACACGTCCGGATGGGCCTTCTCGATCTCGTCCATCAGGACCACCGCGTGGGGGGTCTTCCGGATGGCGTCCGTGAGCAGGCCGCCCTCCTCGTAGCCCACGTAGCCGGGGGGCGAGCCGATGAGCCGGGAAACCGTATGCTTCTCCTGGTACTCGCTCATGTCGAAGCGGTGCAGGGCGACTCCCAGTCGCTCCGCGAGCCGGCGGGCCAGCTCGGTCTTGCCCACCCCCGTGGGACCCACGAACAGGAAATTGGCCACCGGCTTGTCGGGGTGCCGGAACCCTGCCCGGCTCCTCTTGACGGCCTTGGCAACGGCCTCCACCGCGGGGTCCTGGCCGAAGACCACCTTCTTGAGGTCCTCCTCGAGGCTCGCCAGTTTCTCCTTTTCCGAGCCCGAGACGGTCTTCTCGGGGATCCGGGCGATCTTGGCCACCACGGTCTCGATTTCCCGGGCCCCGATGTCCAGGACTTCCTCCTCCGTCTGGTCCCCGCCGGATTTCTTGAAGGAATTGATCCGGGCCCAGGCGCCGGCCTCGTCCATGACGTCGATGGCCTTGTCCGGGAGGCGGCGCTCCGTGACGTACTGGGCGGAGAGGCGGACCGCCAGGTCCAGGGCTTCGTCGGAGTAGCGGACCTTGTGGTACTCCTCGTACTTGGGCTTAAGGCCCTTCAGGATCTCGGCGGCCTCCGCGATGGAGGGTTCCAGGATGTCGATCTTCTGGAAGCGCCGGGACAGGGCCCGGTCCTTTTCGAAGAATTTGTTGTATTCCTCGTAGGTGGTGCTTCCGATGCAGCGAAGCCGGCCGCTCGTAAGGGCGGGTTTGAGCAGGTTGGACGCGTCCATGGAGCCACCGGATACGGAGCCCGCGCCGACGATGGTGTGGATCTCGTCGATGAATAGGATCACCCGATCCTTCTTGAGAAGCTCGTCCACCACCCGCTTGACCCGCTCCTCGAAGTCCCCCCGGAACTTGGTTCCCGCCAGGAGGGAGCCCATGTCCAGGGAATGGATCGTGTAGTCCCGAAGCCGGGGCGGAACCTTCCCGTCCACGATGCGCTGGGCCAGCCCTTCGGTGATGGCGGTCTTCCCGACCCCCGCGTCCCCCACGTGTATGGGATTGTTCTTGAGCCGGCGGCAGAGAACCTGGACGGTGCGCTCGATCTCCGCTTCCCGGCCGATGACGGGCTCCAGGCGGCCTTCCCGGGCCAGCTTGGTCAGGTCCGAGGTGAAGCGCTCCAGGGCGCCCGCGCGGGCCGTGCCCCGTCGGGGCTGGATCTGCTCCGCGTCCTCGTCCTCGTCCTCCGCTGCGGAGGACGCCTCGCCCTCCGAGTTTTCCTCGTCCCGGGTCTGGGAGTCCTCGGGGTACTCCCGCAGGGATTCCTCGTCCAGGCCGTGGGAGATGATCTCCAGAAGCTGGAGCCGCTTGACCCCGGCCTTGCGGAGGTAGTAGGCGGAGTAGTTCCGCTCCTCGTCATAGAGGGATACCAGGACGTCCGCTACCCGGACCTCGTCCTTGCCCGCCGACTGGGACTGGAGGACCGCCCGTTCGATCACGCTCTGGAATCCGGCGGTCTGGATCGGTTCCTGGTTCTTGACGACCGGGATCTTCTGCTCGAAGTAGGACTCCATGCCCCGCTTGATATGCTCCACGTCCGCGTCGCAGGCCTCGAGTATGGTTCGGATCTGCTCGAAGGAAAGCGCCGCGTAGAGGATATGCTCCGGGGTCAGATATTCGTGGCTCCGGATCTTAGCCTCGTTATAGGCCGCGTTGAAAATGGCCTGAACTTCCTGGTTTACTTTCATGGTCCCTTACGCCTTCTCCATAGTGCACTTGAGGGGATATCCGTTCTCCTTGGCCAGGGCATGAACCTGGTCCACCTTGGTGGCCGCGATGTCGAAAGGGTATACCCCCACGGTGCCCCGGCCCTTCTTGTGGACATCCAGCATGATCCTGGTGGCCTCCGCGAGACCTTTATGGAAGACCGTCATGATCACGGCCACGACGAACTCCATGGTCGTGTAGTCGTCGTTGAGCAGGATTACCCGGAATTCCTCGGGCTCCTGGACTTCCTCGTCTTCCCGGACAAGGACCTCGCCCTCTATCGACTCTTCCATACTATCTTCGGAATACTAACATACCTAGAGGGGTGGAAAAAAACAACTGCCGCCGGGGGAGGCCCCAACGGCGGCCCAGGTCTTCGGCATGGCCCTTATCGTGGGTGTGATCGCGGCGGCGAAGTGAGCGTAGGGACGCTTCGCGTCCCTACGGCGACGAAATCCTGTGCCGCCGCGCAAGGTTCCGGGGCACGGGATTTCGTCGAGTTCCGGTCCTGTCCTGACGAATTCTTGAGGGTGCCGGCGGGTTTCGGCTCCTACGAACCGCTCCGTGGCCCGGTGCGTCCTTGACCAACCGCCCCCGCAATCGTCATAGTTACCCCACAGGCTTTGATGGAGACGAGTAGGCGGACTTCCGCGTCCCGAGAGAGGGCGCCCCGAGGCTGAGAGGGCCCCGTCGCGGACCCGCCGAAAACCACTCCGGAGCCGTTTCCGTGAACGCCGGGCGCGATCCGGGCGAGCTCAGGGTTCGCCGCCGACGCGCCGGGCCGGTAATGGAAACCGGGGACGCCCGTCACAGCGTTTCGAGCGCGGATTCCGCCGTCGGACGGGATCCGAAGTAAGGTGGTACCGCGGATTCGCGAGACCGCGTCCGGCGTCGCCGGGAGCGGGAGCCTTCTTCGAGGGCTTTTCGAGGATTCGTCCTTACGCCAGAACGCCGGGAAGGAATCCCGGAGGCGCCAGGACGCGCCCGGACAGCCTTCCCGCCCGAGGAGTACCGTATGTCCCATCCCGTCGAAACCGTCCGCCACTCCCTGTCCCATGTCATGGCGGAAGCCGTCCTCCGGCTCTATCCCGGAACCAAGGTGGGCATCGGACCCGCCATAGAGGACGGGTTCTATTACGACTTCCAGTTCCCCAAGCCCATCCAGCCCGAGGACCTGCCGGCCATCGAGAAGGAGATGCGCCGCATCATAGCCGGCGGGGCCGCCTTCGTCCGGAAAGAAGTGAGCAAGGAAGAGGCCAAGCGCCTCTTCGCGGACGAGCCCTTCAAGCTGGAGCTGATCGAGGGCCTCGAGGACGGCACGATCTCCGTCTACGAGCAGGGGGCTTTCCGGGACCTCTGTCGGGGACCCCACGTGGATTCCACCCGGGACCTCCGCCCCGACGCGTTCAAGCTCCGCTCCATCGCGGGCGCGTACTGGCGGGGGGACGAGAAGCGTCCCATGCTCACCCGAATCTACGCCTATGCCTTCGCTTCCAAGGCGGACCTGGATGCCCATTTAAAGATGCTTGAAGAGGCGGAAAAACGGGACAATCGCCGCCTGGGCAAGGAGCTGGACCTCTTCTCCACCCACGACGAGGCGGGGCCCGGACTCATCTACTGGCATCCCAAGGGGGGACGGTTCCGGGTCGCCCTGGAGTCCTGGTGGAGGGACGAGCACTACAAGAACGGCTACGAGATCCTCTTCACCCCCCACATCGGGAAGAGCTGGCTCTGGGAGACTTCGGGGCACCTGGGGTTCTACAAGGCGGGGATGTACTCGTCCATGAAGATCGACGAGGACGACTACTACATCAAGCCGATGAACTGCCCCTTCCATATCATGATTTACAAGAACGGGGTCCACTCCTACCGGGACCTGCCGTTGCGCTGGGCCGAGCTCGGCACCGTGTACCGGTACGAACGCTCGGGAACCCTCCACGGCCTCATGAGGGTCCGGGGCTTCACCCAGGACGACGCCCACATCATATGCACCCCCGAGCAGATCGAGGACGAGATCCTGGAAGTGCTCCGGTTCTCCCTGTACATGCACAAGACCCTGGGCTTCAAGGACATCAAGGCCTACCTGGCCACCAAGCCCAAGGAAGGGGCGGTCGGGGACGACGCCCGCTGGTCCCAGGCCCTGGAGTCCCTGCGCAAGGCGGTGGACAAGGAAGGCCTCGCCTACGAGATGCACGAGGGGGGCGGAGCCTTCTACGGCCCCAAGATCGACCTAAAGGTCAAGGACGCCATCGGCCGGGAGTGGCAGTTGACCACCATCCAATTCGACTTCAACGAGCCCGAGCGCTTCGACATGACCTACGTGGACGCCGACGGCCAGCGCAAGCGGCCCTACATGGTCCACCGGGCCCTCCTCGGATCCATCGAGCGGTTCTTCGGGGTCTATCTGGAGCATACCGCGGGCGCCTTCCCGATCTGGCTGGCTCCGGAGCAGGCGGTTGTAGTGCCCGTGGCGCCCGCCTTCGATGAGTACGCTCGTACGGTAGCCGGGGATCTAGCGGCCGCGGGACTCCGGGCCCGGGCGGACCTCTCGGACGACCGCATGAACGCCAAGATCCGGAACGCCCAGAACCTGAAGATCCCCTACATCCTGGTCGTGGGTCAG
>JAAYUR010000004.1 GCA_012517645.1 Treponema sp. | reverse complement strand
TCGAACCCCTGTTGGCGGGATGAAAACCCGCTGTCCTAACCACTAGACGAAGGGGACATCCGCTCCCGGCGCTCCGGCGCCGAAGCCACACCTTACAAAAAAAGGGGCCTCCCTGTCAAGGGAAGCGGGATTCCGCGGCACCTACATCCTTAGCCGGTCCAGGATCAGGGACTTCATTTTTACGGCCTGCTCATTCTCCGGATCCAGTCGCAGGGCGGACTCGCAGTCCGCCAGGGCCTTGGGGTAATCCCCGAGATGGAAATAGGCCTGGCTGCGCCGGTAGAGGGAATAGAAGTGATAGGGGTGAATGTCCAGGGCGGTCTCGAAATCCCGGACAGCCGCGGTATAGTCCCCCAGGACCGAGTGGACGACCCCTCGATAATACGCGGCCTTGTAACATACCGGATCGAGGTCCAGGGTGCGGGAAAAATCGGATATCGCCTCCGCGTACCGGGATTCCGCGAAATACGCCATACCCCGGTGCTTGTGGATGAGTGCGGCGATTTCCGGCTTCGGTTCCCGGGAGAGAATACAGCTGTACGTCTCGATCGCCGCGACGTAATCGTCCCGGTTGTGGGCGTTCAGAGCGGCCACCAGCATCTCGTCTATGCTGGATTCGCAGCCTGGGTATTCGGACACTGCGGGAGCGGGCGCCCCCAGCGACAGATCCTCCGTACGTTCCGGAAAGAAGGGTTCGTCGATGGATTTCTCGATTTTCCGAAAGAAGTTCGTCCGCCGTTTGTCCAGTTCATTGGTCAGTCGATGCTGGTAGTCCCGAAGCTCCTGGAAGATAATGTCCGAAAGAGATAGATTCGCGTTCAGGGCCGCCAGCTTCCGCTTCATAGGTTCGTCGAAGGGGTTGAACTCCGCCTTGTAGACCAGCTCGTGCTCAACCTCCGCCCAGGCATCCTGCAGGATAGTTCGGACCTGGATTTCGAAGATCCCCAGATCCAAGCTCTTTTCCGCCCGGCGAAGATCCGCGGGTATCTCGACCAGGATATGGGTGGACTCGTAGCCGAATTCCCGGAAGGACCTGTCCGCGCCCTTGCGCTCTACCTCCACGACCTTGAAACAGCGGCTCAACTCCGTCTCGACCCATTCAAGGTCCCCCATGAAGGGACAGATCACCCGCACCGCGAGCACGTCGTTGATGGGTTTTACGGTCTTTCTGCCCGCTGCCCGGGCCTGCTGAAGAAGGAGTATCCTCTTTCGGAACCAGCTGGGAAAGGATTTCACCCGGGACTTCAGGGTCGGATGAATTCCCGCATCCTGAAGGCATTTCGTCACCCGTTCGCAAAGCTGGTCCAAAACGGCTTTATAGACTGGGAAGAGCCGTTCGTACCGCTCTTCCAGCTCGGATCGATTCAAAGGTTCCAGTTCGTTCATCGAGGCTATCATATCCGGAAGGACAGAAAAATGCAAAAGGAAAGGGCCGCCCGAGGGCGGCCCTATCACGGAACTCCGTTTCTCCGTTACTTGGAGGGAGCGAAGTCGGACTTCTGCTCTTGCTTGAGGCTCTCGATGTAGCGCAGGACCTGGGACTGGCCGAAGCGCTGGCTCTCGATCCGCTTGCGCTCCGCTTCCTTCACGCCCACGATGCCCCACACGGCTTCGTCGTCGATGTCCGTGACCGGGTCCAGGACGGCCTTGTCGTAGAGGATCTTCACGTCCTTGATGTAGGCAACAAAGTCCCCGCCCTCATGGGCCGCGTCCCGGGAGATCTGGATCCCGGCGAGTTTCACGAAGGGGCTGGTCTTGGGGTAGAGCGGGTAGATCCGGAGTTCCCGGTTGCGGACGTCCCGGATGTACTGGGGATTGTCCCAGCGCAGCTCTCTCCATCCGTCGAAGTTGAGGTACCCCATGAAGATGACCTTCTCGTTCGCATCCTGGTCCTTGAGGATAAGGGACAGGCCGTGCGGGAAGTTCAGGCCCTTCACGGTGATGGCCACGGACTTGATGACGCCCACGTTCTTGACGACGCCCAGGGCGGTCTGGATCTTGGTGTCCGCATTGTAGGTACCCTCGAAGCGGGTCAGGCGGTTATTGATCGGATCTCCGCCCGAGCCGGGGGCCTTCGGGGTGATGGTCCCGTCGTCCGCGATATCCGCCTTGGGCTCGAAGGAGGGGATCTCGAAGGGCGGGGTGATCCGGGCCCAGGAATTGAAGGGCTCCAGGGGGAAGTTCACCCGGATACCCATTACGGTCTGGCCGGCGAACTGCTTGGCATCCTGGTTGACCGGGGCCTCCCGGGTGTAGGAATTCGGTACCGTTACGGCGGAGCGGGAAGAGGACGCCAGCGTCACGGACCAATTGGGGATGGCCAGGGAGGTTCGCATCTGCTTTTTCTGCTCCTCAGTGTAACTCGCCCCCGCAGTGGAAGAGAAATCTATCATCGTTGCGCGGTTCTGGGTCAGAACACCCTTCTGCACCGGATCCTCGATGATATCGGCCTTGAGGAGGGAGAAATCGATGAGGACAGCTTCGTCCGCGAAAGCGCCGATGGCGCCCACCAACAGAAGCGCCGCGGCCACGATGAGGAACTGCCTTCTCATTAACGTGCTCCTTTCATATAGCATGCTCAGAATCAAGGAATTACCTGGAATTATAGTCGCCGCGATTGCTTTGTCAATTATTTTTACTTTTTTTTGGGATCACCCGCCGCCGCCGTACCCGTGACGCCGGGCTCCCGGCCGTTCACGGTTATGAGGATGGATCCCAAGGTCGGGAAGTTGTACCGCAGGGTTTTTCGGACCGCCCGGAGCCCCAGGTCCAGGGGGGGCTCCCGGGCGAGGACCGCGTCCTCCGAAAAGTCCACGTACAGCCGTCCCCGCCGGTAGAGTATCTCCCGAAGACGGGTGCCCCGGGGCAGGGCCGCTACCCTTCGGGAATCTCCCGGACCGAGCAGGAACTCCTCCACGACCTCCCGGGCCCCGTCCTCCAGGCCCGTCCCGCCGGGGAGGACCTGCCGGGGCTCGCCCTCCAGCCGGAAATCCCCGGCCCGAGGGAAAAAGAGAACCGCGGACCGGGTGGGCAGGGGGCGGAGAAACCAGGCGGCCACGGACAGAAGGAGCGAGACGGCGAGGAGTCCCGGCCACAGGATGCGGGGAGAAAGGGCGCGTTCCAGAATCGTCGTGAGCCGGTTTCGGAGGTCGGGAATCATGGGGAAGAGGGTCCTTTGCGTCGCTCGAAATAATCGACGAAGTCGATAATCCCAGTATATATGCCGTCCCCGAGGGAGCGCAAGTAATCAGGGTCCGCCAGGAGGGCCGCGTCCTGGGGATTCGTGAGGAATCCCACCTCCACGAGCACGCTGGGCATCTTGGCGTTCCGGACCACGAACCATTCCTCGGCCCGCAGGCCCCGGTTCGGGGACGCGTCCTTGATCACCGCCCCCATTCCGTCCAGGATGCGCTTGGCCAGGAGGACGCTCTCCGTGGTGAACTCCTCCTCCAGCATGGCGTTCAGGATGGGAGCGATGTCCTTGTCCTTGTCCGGCAGCTTGGCGCCGTCCACGAGCTTACGGCGGTATTCGGGATTGAGGTACCATACCTCGAAGCCCCGGGCGTTCTTGTTGAACGAGGCGTTGGCGTGGATGGAGACGTAGATGACCGCGTCGTTCCTTCCGAGTTCCAGGGAATTTGCGATCTCCACCCGCTCCTCCAAAGTCGGGAACACGTCGGAATCCCGGGTCATCAGGATGGTGCGGGCGGGCCAGCGCTCCTTGAGGCGGTCCCGGACGCGGAGGGCCACCGCCAGGGCTATATCCTTTTCCACTACCCGTTTTCGCACCCCGCCCAGGACATGTTCCGCCAGCGCGCCGGGATCCTTGCCTCCGTGGCCCGGATCGATCAGGATCGCGGCGACGTGGAACTGGGAAGCCCGTTCCTCCTCCTTCCTGGAGAACCATGCCCTAAGCTCCGAGGCCGCAGCCCCGGATAGAACGGGTACCCCGTCCCGGAGTTCCACGGGAGAGATCCGCGCCAGCTCCTCCCCGTCCAGGACCCAGTGGGGAACGCAGGCCTTAAAAGCCGCGCGGTGGCCTCCCCTCTCCAGGTACCCTGTTTGCGTGAGGGGATCCCAAGTGAGCCGGGCGCCCAGGTCCGAAGCCGCGGCGGTCAGGGGGCGGGGAGCCTCGAAGACCGAGGCCGCAGGCTGTGCGGGAGCCGCGGATCCGGGGACCGGAGCGGTCCCCGTTCCGGCCGGTCCCTGGCCTGCCGCTCCGCCGACCGCGAGAACGGCCAGCAGGACCGCCGCGACCAAGCTCCGCACCCCGCCTCCCCTCAACCCTTTCGGGTCAGAGAATCGACTATGTAGGCCGCGCCCTGGTATCCGCCCCGGAACAGGGCCTTCCAGAACGAGGCTCCCAACACGACCTCCGCCCGGCCGTCGTCCGGGACGATTCCGGTCCAATCCTCGACGACGGACAGGGATTCCGCGATCGTCCGGCCCTGCCAATCCCGGGCCGATTCCCTCTGGACGCCGGGAAGAGCCGCGTACGCGATCCTTGAAGATGCGGGAGACGCCCCGGGACGAGTCCCGGCGCCGGCAAGGGCGGCCAAGCCCCGATCCGGAAGAGACTCGGCCGCGGCGGCCAGGTCCGGGGATACCCGGAACGCCGAGGGCGGCCAGGTGGTGCCGTCGGGATTGCGGATGCCCCCGCCGGCCAGGAAGGCGTCGGTTTCCGGATTCCGGGGAGCCAGGCGGATGCGGACAGCCCGGGCGGCTCGTTCCGCCGCTTCCACCGCGGAGGCCCGGTCCGGAGCCTGGGAAATCACGTTCCAGCATTTCTCCACGTTGTTGGCCGGAAAGACCACGCGGTCCCCCGCTCCGATCCGGAAAAAGACCTCCTTGACGAAGGGTTCCGCCCGGGCTGTCCGCTCCCCGGCCGCTAGAACGACCTCGCCGGGAATGCTGATGAAGGCCCGCTCCGCGGACACCCATTCCCGCTTCGGCACCAGGTCCCGGGGGGCCGCACCCACGGCGATATCCAGGGCGCCCGCGGCGGGATCCACACCGGACGCGTAGGGATAGGTCCATCCGGACATGTAGCCCCCGGATAGACGGGCCGCGATCTCACCGACAAAGCCGCCCCGGGCGGTCAGCTTGATATCCCCCTTGGCCGCCCCGTTCCGGATGCCCAGGGCGCGGATCCCCGCTTCGAAGACCCGGACGACTTCGGCGACGTCCTTTCCCGGGTAGTCGGTGGGCATGGTGTGGCCCATCTCCACGAAATAGGGGGCGAAGGTTATGTGCCGATCCGCGACCCCGCAGAGGTGGACCCTCCCCTCGTGCACCAGGGCGTCCAAACTGAACTCCGGGCCTTCCAGGTACTCCTCCACGATGGCCCGCCCCGAACGGGAATGCCCGTGGGCGTCCGCGAGCGCTTCCGTCAACTCCGCCTCGTCCCGTACCAGGCGGCAGCCCCGGGCGCCCATGTTGTCGACGGGTTTGACCACCAGAGGAAAGGACAGGTAATCGGGAAGGCGGTCCAGGGAATCCGATCTGGCCAGGATGAAAAATCGGGGGCTGGGCACCCCGGCCGCGGAGAAGACCGAGCGCATCCGGGACTTGTCGCTCGCGTCCAGGGCGGTCTCGAAGGGGATCCCCGGCAGGCCCAGCCTCTCGGCGACCCAGGCCACGGAGGCGGAAAAGTCCGTGCCCGCGGTCATCACCCCGTCCAGGCCGCCGGTCTCCTTGAGCCTCCGGGCCGCCGCTTCGAGGCCGGAACGGTCCTTTAGATCGATGTGGACGAATTCGTCCACGTAGGGGATTCCCACCGCCTTGTCGCTGCCGTCCGCGGCCACGACCCTCCATCCCCGCTCCTTGGCGACCCTCAGGGCAGGGATCTGCATGATCCCGGCGCCCAGCACGAAGATAGTCCGCACCTAAACCTCCCCTCCGGCATCCCGGATACGCCGGGCATAACATTCAAAGGTGTCTCCCAGGCCCAGGATCCGGGACGCGGGCCCGGTAAGCCCCGCGAACCCGGGGGTTCCCGCGGGTCCGGGAAAGCGCTCCGGATGATGGCCGGTCACCCGGATACGTTCCACCCGGAAACCGAAACGCCCGAGAATCCCCGCGGCCCTTCGGGGCTCCCAGACCGTGGCGTGGTCGTCGGGGCTCCGCTCGAAGAACCGTCCTGGGTCCGACAAGGCGGAGATCCCCGCTCCCGAGGGGGTGGAGAACGCCAAGATGCCCCCGGGGCGGACCAAGGCCGCCGCCGCTCTCAAGGCTCCGCCTAGGTCCTCGAAGTGCTCGATCACGAACCAAAGGGAAAGACAGTCCAGACCCTCCCCCAGGACGGACCGGACCGCGGGATCGAGGAAGTCCCCGGCCCGGGCGGGAAT
The DNA here is from genome assembly GCA_012517645.1 of Treponema sp. Lineage (GTDB taxonomy): Bacteria > Spirochaetota > Spirochaetia > Treponematales > UBA12059 > JAAYUR01. The sequence goes on along the minus strand of JAAYUR010000004.1, from coordinate 1,145 downwards.
TCCCAAAACATCCCGGACGTAGGAAGCCGCGGACTCGGCGATGTCCAGGCCCCGGGCGTCCCAGCCCCTTCGGGAAGCCTCGGCCAGGAAGGCCCCGTACGCGCAGCCGACATCCAGCAACACCGGACGCGGACCCGCGGAGCGGAGCGGCAGGAGGCGCTCCAGGATATCAAGCCTTCCCGCGGCGTAGGCCTTCAGGGCCGGAAAATCTTCCAGGTATGTCCGGCCGTACTGCCTGCGGTATTCCTCGAAAAAGTAGGACTCCACGTAGGGATTCTCCCCTCCCACGAAGAGTTCCCGGTAGACCATGCCGCAGGCCGCGCAGCGGAAATAGGTCTTCCGGGGGTATCGGGCGAGGGCGCGGCGCTCCCGGGCCCCGCAGACCGGGCAGGCTCCCCGGGCACCGGTCTTCAGGGCCGAGAGCCGGGCCGCCAGGGATTCCGCGGCCTCCGGTGCAGCCGACGCGGAGGCCGAGACTAGGGCCGCGGGATCCGATAGAAGGCGTACCAGGTCCCGGTACCGGGGGCGGCCGATTCCGGCGGACGGGAAACCCGCCTTCCGGGCTAGGTCCGCGTGGTACCGGGTGGGGTTGACCAGGATCACCGCACATCCCGCCCACGCGGCCTCGAAGGCCGTGAGGCCGAACTGGGTGAACACGAGGTCGTAGGATGCCAGGGTTTCCTTAAGATCCGGCACGGGGCCGAGCCGAAGCATCCCCTCCGGAACACGGCTGGTTCCGCTTTCCAGGGCTCCGGAAAGGAGGGTCAGGGATCCGGGCCGGAAGAACTCCCCTTCCACGAGGGCCCGGGCGGTCGCGGGCCCGAGTCCGCGGGGATCCTCTCCCCCGAAGGCGAGAAGGATCCTGTCGAACCGTTCCGGCGGCGAGTCCCTCCTCCGGACCGGAAGATTCAGGAACGATCGGGACTCGAGGTTCGCCCCGCCGATACCGCGGTCTCGACCAGCCCGGGGCAATATGTCCACCCGAAAGGAGGCCCCCGAGGCGGCCGCCCACCCCTCGTCCAGGGCGATCGTCGGCCCCAGGGCCCTCCAGGAACGCTCCTGATCGCGGGAGGTTCGGCGCAGATCCAGCACCACGAAATCCCAGGTTTCCGCCTCCGCCTCATGCCGGGAACGCAGGATGCGGA
>JAAYUR010000166.1 GCA_012517645.1 Treponema sp. | reverse complement strand
CGCCGGCGACCTCAGGGATGGAGCCTCGGCGGGGGAGGGGACCCCGACCGGTGGTACGGCGCCGGAGCGCAACCCGGCGAGGGTCACCCAGAGCAGGCAGAGGGCCGTCCAGGCCGCGGCGAGGATAAGTCCCAGCCGGGCCGCCTCGTATACGTCCCGTTGGCGGACCAGTGAGTACAGGACTTCCAGGGTAACCGGGGACCCCCCGGAGGCTCCGACCACGGCGGAGAGCCGGGAAACGGTCTGGGGCGGGTAATATAGCTCCGGCGGAACCGAGGAGTTCTGGGGAGGGCCTTCCAGGTAGGGCGCGGAGGCGGGAACCATGTGGAGAATGCCCGTCCCCGGCGCGTACAGCACGACCAGGAGCACGGACTCGTCGTCTTTATAGACGCCTCGGGCGAGGCTTCTCCAGGACTCGTCCCCGGGCCCGGATTGGAGCAAGGCCCGGGACGCGGAGGCCCTCAGGGATTGGAAAAGGGCTTGGGACTTGCGCAGGTTATCCGAGTACCGCAGGGCCAGCCGTACGGAGGATACTCCCAGGGCGGCCAGGAACACGGCCAGGCTGGCCGCCAGAAAGATCGTGCGTTTTGATCCATCCATGATGAATTCCGAGTATACTGTAGGAGACCGGAAAACGGAACCGTTCAAGCGGAAAAGGGGGCGCCTATGCGAATCCGAAGCAGGTCCCTGGAAGCCGGGTGGTACCCGTCCGAGGAGGATCAAATCCGGGCCGCGGTCGCCGAGTGGGAAAAAACCCTGGAGGAGGGACCGGACCAGACCGCGGGAGCGGGAGTAGCCCCCCATGCGGGTTGGTATTTTTCCGGGCGCCTCGCCTGGGACACCCTGCGCAGGGCTCGCACCGACACCCGGACGGTCATCGTGGCCGGCGGCCACAGGCCGCCGGGATCCCTTCCGCTGGCCGCTTCGGAAGAGGCTTTTCGGACTCCCTTGGGACTTATTCCTGCGGATCTCGAGCTGGCGGAGGCCTTGGGCGCCTACCTCCGGCTGGAATCGGATATCTGGGTGGACAACACCGTGGAAGTCCTGCTTCCCCTGGTTCGGCTCCGGTTTCCCGAAGCCATGGTCCTGTGGCTTCGGGTCCCCAACGACGAGTCCGCGGAGACCCTGGGATCCGCCGCGGCCCGGGCCGCCTCGGACCTGGGGCGAAAGGTCTTCTTCCTGGCCTCCACGGATTTGACTCACTACGGCCCGAACTACGGGTTTTCCCCGAAAGGAAGGGGTTCCGAGGCCCTGGACTGGGTGCGGGAGGTGAACGACGGCGGGATCCTAAGCGCGATCCTGGCCCTGGACGGCCGGGAGGTCATCCGCCGGGGCAACGAGGATCGAGCGGCCTGTTCGCCGGGGCCCGTGGCCGCGGCCATCGGATTCTCCCGGGCCCTGGGATTCACGAAACCAAGGCTCTGCGGGTACTACACGAGCTTTGACGTCCACCCGTCGGACAGCTTTGTGGGGTATTGCTCGGTGGTGTTCGAATAATCGGTGCCAGTGGAATCCGCCCCGGCCGCTCCGCCGGAGAAGTCCTCAGGGGAACCGCGCGGAACCCTCCACCGCGGCGCCCCGGGTTCGAATCGGTAGATAGAATAATCGCCTTCCCGGGCGATGATTCTCAAAGGGTTCCTCCCCGACGGGGGCATTCCGAATGCCCGCCGCGTCGCTTCAGAATTTCTGGTACGCCCGGGCTCCCGCCGTACGGGCCGCGCACTCCTTGAATTTCCTGCCCCGGTCGAACTCGTTCCGGAACATGCCGAAGGAGGTGCAGCCCGGGGACAGAAGCACCGTGTCCCCCGGTTCCGCCCGGGCCGCGGCCGCGCGCAGCGCTATCTCCAGGTCGTCGTAGGGGCCCTCGTAGGCCGTCCCGTCCTCGTCCAGCAGGACCCGGAGCTTGTCGGAGCCCGTACCCGCGAGAAGGACGATGGCCTTCGCCCGTCGATAGGCGGAACGCACGGGGGTGAAGTCCAGGTTCTTGTCGGTCCCTCCGGTGATCAGGACGACGGGAGAGTCGAAGGCGAGGAGAGCCGCTTCCACGGCCTGGGGCACCGTGGCGGCGGAGTCGTTGCAGAACCGGACGCCCCCGGATTCGAGGAACATCTCGAGCCTGTGCTCCACCCCTGGAAACTCTCCCAGGGCGCGGAAGATCGTTTCGGCCGGAGCCCCCATGAGGCGGGCGCCCAAGGCCGCGGCCAGGAGGTTACGCCGGGCATGGGGACCCGGGACCTTGAGACGTTCCGGAAGGATCTCCTCCACTCGACCCGAAATATCCCGGTAAACTCCGACGGAGCCCTCGAACCAGGCTCCGGACAGTCCTGCTTCCAGGGAATCGGCGTACCAAGCCGCGGTGCCGGGAGTCTCGGCGCCGAAAGAACGACCGTAGGGATCGTCCCGGTCGCATACGGTGTAGCAGGACGGGTCCTGGTCCGCGTAGATCAGGCGCTTGTCCGCCACATAGGCTTCCATGGATGGATATCGGTCCAGGTGATCCGGGACGATGCGGGTCAGCACCGCGACCCGTGGTCTGAGAAGGCGTCTGCCCCGGAGGTCCCCAAGCTGCCAACTGGATATTTCCAGGACCACGGGGGTGTCGGCGCGTACCTGGTCCAGGAAGCTCAGGGGGCTTACGGTGATGTTCCCTCCCAGGAAGGTCGTGCCCGCCGCCGAGAGGGCGTGGGCCAGGGCGCTTGCGGTGGTGGACTTGCCTTTAGACCCCGTCACCGCGGCCACGGGCCCCGGGCAGTACCGAAGGAAGGTGGAGATATCCGTCTCCACGGCCTTGGCGGAGGCCAGGAACGGAGAATCCGCCCGCACCGCGGGATTCTTGATGACCAGGTCGGCTCCGGAAAAATCATCCATCTCGTGACGGCCCAGGACGTAGCGGATCGGGAGACCCTCCAGGGCGGCCAGGGATTCGGCCAGAGCCGTTTCATCCTTCATGTCCGTTACGGTCACGGCCGCTCCCCGAAGGGCGAAGAACCGGGCGGAGGCCAGGCCTCCCCCGTTGAGGCCCAGGCCCATGACGGTTACCCGGAGACCCGCGAGGTCTCGGGCTTCAGGATCTAGGGTATTCAAGCTCATACTCCTTCATGTCCCGGGCGTTCAGGTAGGGCCGCACCGAGACGTCCTTGTACAGCTGTTTCCAGGAGGGGGGAATGCGGGACCGGAGGGACAGGAATCGTTCGTCGGATTCCGAAAAGGCGGTGCCCCTCAGGATGCCCTGTATCCGTTCCATCTCCGGTTCCAGGAACTCCAGGGCCCGGTGGAGGACCGGCAGGGCCCGTTTCCTGGAAGCTCCATCCGGAACCGGGACGAAGGAGCATACGGTCTTGTATTTACAAAAAAAGGGCAGAAAGGGGTAGACCCGCTTGCCTTCGGGAAGAAAAAGCTTGGAGAAGAATTTGGACAGATCCGCGTCCATCCAGATCCCCCGAACCTGGTAGCCCTTTCCGGTCTCCCCTATCCAGGTGTTCGAGATCATCTGCTTGATCCGGAACGCCCGAACTCTTCCCTCCTCATCCCGATCGAGCTCCTCGAGGGGAATCAATTCGCTCTCCAGGTAGATCCGGCGCGTTCGGTAGGCGGGAGTCGTCTCGTTCGTTCCCGCTTCCAGGAGATCCGTCTCCAGGGGGCGGTTCAACAGGTCGATCCGAAGCACATAGAGATAGATCGATTCCTGGACCTTGTACAGGTGGAAGAAGGCGGGTTTGAGGATGTCGGCGGGATCGAACAGGTGGCTTAGGTCCCGGAAGGTCTCGGGAAGGAGGGCCGTCAGATGGCGCACCGTCGCCCGAAGGGCCCGGAGGTAGTCTTCCGAGGGCTCCCGCAGCCGGACGTCGTGGTGGATAGGGAACGGGGGTATCTCGATTCCCCGGGGCAGCTCCAGGAAGTATTCCTCGTTCTGGCCGAACCGCATCCCGTATACGGAATCCCGGGACTCCGGGGGCGCCGAGGCTGCCAGGGTGTTGATCTGGGGATCGGAATACTCCAGTCGGATCTCGTTGAGGATGGGTTCCATCGCAGGGAAGTATAGCCCGGCCCCGGACCCGTTGCAATCCGCGGCGTCGTGGCGGTCGGCCCGGGTTCATGATATACTCTAGCCATGAAGCGGAACATTCTTCTTTCGGCCGTCCTCTTGGCCGCGGCATTTGGAGCCTGGGCTCAGGGCGCCTCGGCATGGGCCGAGGTCGAGTTCGCGGTCGGCGCGGACGTAACCGTCCTCCGGGACAACAAGCCTCTGCGGATCGATGAACTTCTGGGCTTCCGCCTGGAACAGGGAGACCAAGTCCAGACCGGCAAGGGAACCTTCCTGGAACTGAGGCTCCGTCCCTCGGGGGGGGTGCTCAAGCTGTCCGAGAACACCGTTTTCGTACTGACCTCCCTGGCCGGGCCTTCGGAACGGGGATTCCAGCTGGTCTACGGCAGAGTCCGGGCCAAGGTGGACAAGCTGGCCCGGGGGAACACGTTCAACATCGCCAGCGATTCCGTGGCGGCGGGCGTGCGGGGTACGGATTTCGGGTACGACGTCCTGACCGCGAGGACCGATGCGACGGGAGTCCAGGCTCCGGTAACCCGGGTCTACTGCTTCGAGGGTTCCGTGATCGTGACGGTTCAGCCTGCTCCGGATGCCCCGCCCTCGGAGCTAAAAGTAAAGGCTGGGAACATGGTGGCCGTGGAGCGGACCGAAGGGACGTTGGTGCCGTCCTTGAAGCCCCTTTCGGAGGATATTCGGACGTACTGGATCCAGAATGATTTCTCCGGATCGGCCAAGCCCTCCGGAGTGATCGATCTGCCAACCTATGCCCGTGTGCAGTCCAACCTGAAGGTCAAGAACGCCGCGATCTTCGGAGGGGTCGTCCTGGTGGGGCTGGGTTCCGTGCTCCAGGGCGTCGGCGCCTACGCCTATTCCTCCGGCGATCCCGTTCTGGGCTTGAACGCCGTGGCCGGAGGCGCCTTCCTGAGCATACTGTCCCTCCCGGTCCTGGTTTTCGGCCTATCCACGAATCCCGTCCTGGCCGGGGACTGACAGTCCGGAACCGGACTCGCAGGTCCGGGAACTTCTTTCTGCATCCGCCGCCTTGTCAGAGCCCGAAGAGCGTCCAGGCCAGAAGAGGGATCGTGATCAAGGAAACGGCGGTGGAGACGAAGACAAGGGCGCTGGCCGTTTCCGAGTCCCCGCCGTAGGCGTCCGAGAGAATGGACGCGTTGGCGGCCACGGGCATGGCCGCCAGCACTACGGGGATGGCCAGGGAGTTGCCCCGCAGACCGAAGGCGGAAAGGACCGCCCAGAGGGCTAGAGGGTGCAGGATAAGCCTGTACACCGAAGTCAGGTACACCCGGATGTTCCCCAGAATCCCCCGCACCTCCATCCGAGCCAGGATGGCCCCGATCACGGCCATGGACAGGGGGGTGGTCATGTCGCCCAGGATGGTAAGGCCGGACAGCAGGGGGCCCGAGATCCGGACGGACCCGAGGAAAAACACGAATCCCAGGCAGGTAGAGAGGATGGCGGGGTTGATCCATTGGCGGAGGGAGATTCGGGGGACGCCCAAGTTGCCCCGGGTCAGCATGATCACCCCTACGGAAAAGGCCAGAAGCTGGAAGGGCATGTTGTAGATCGATACGGCGAACAGTATGTCCTTGCCGAAATAGGCGCCCATGATCGGGAAGCCCATGAAGGCCACATTCGCGAAGGTGCCCCCGAACTCGTGCACCCCGCTCTCCGGCCCCCGCGAACCGATGACCCGGGCCCACAGGGCCGCCAGGGGAAGGGCGGAAAGGTAGATCGCGAAGGATATCCCCAGCATCCGAAGGGCCTCGTCCCGAAGCTCCGCGGAAAAGGGTTTCTGCATCGAGACCAGCACGAGGGCCGGCAGGGTGAAGTCCACGATGAACCGCGACATTCCCCGGACCGCTTCGGGACCCAGGACCTTGAGTTTTCCGGCCCCGAACCCGGCCGCGATCAGCAGGAACAAGACTATGCTCTGGAACACCGACTGGGGCATGCTACCTCCCTTGATGCGAGCCGCCGCCGGCCCCGGATCCCGAGGTCAAGCGCTCGGACAAGGGGATCAGGGATTCCACGGCATCCGAGAAGATCCCGAAGAGCCGGTCATACTCGTTCCGCATTCCGGGATCCGGCTCGAACCGGGACTCCACGCGAACCAGGCGGGCCGCCGATTCGGCTAGGCTCGAGCCGTCCCCGAGCGCGACGGCGCAGGCGGCGGCGTTCCCCGTGAGCTCGCAGTCCGGGACCTCGGGCACCTCCACCGGGAGCGCCAGGATGTCGGCCTTCAACCGGGACAGGAAGGTGTTCCGGGCGGGCCTCCCGCTGACCCGGACCAGGCGCGCGGCCTGCCCGCGCTCCGCGAGCCCCTGGGACGTCAGGCGGAGCCCGAAGCCGATGGACTCGGCGACCGCCCGGGCCAGGTCCTCGGGACCATGATCCATGGAAAGCCCCAGGAACGCGCCCCGGAGGTCTCTCCGCCACAGGGGGGCCCGTTCGCCCGCCAGGAAGGGCAGGAACAGCAGGTTCCGGGCTCCCGGGACGGATTCCTCCGCGGCCCCGAAGACCTTGCGGGCTCCCGATTTGTCGTTCTCGGGAAAGCCCGCGGCCCGGGCGTACCATTCCAGGGCCTTGCCGCTGGTCGAGAGCCCGCCGGAAATGTTCCAGAGACCCGGCACCGCATGGGGCAAAGAGAGGAAGCTCCAGTCCGCGCACGGAGCCGGTGCGCAGAGGTTGAAGGCCTCGCTCGTGCCCGCCCGGTCGCAGGCGATGCCGGGTTCCACGGCGCCCGATCCTAGAAGGGACGCTAGGAAATCCGGGAAGGCGGTCACCACGGGGGTGCCCGCGGGAAGTCCTGTTTCCCGGGAGGCGGCCGGGAGCAACCCGCCCAGGATCCGGCCCGGCGCCGTGTAGGGCGGGAAGAGCGAGGCGTCCAGTCCGAGTGCCGACGCCGCGTTCCCGCCCCAGGTATAGCGTTCGTAGTAGGGGTCCGCGAGGTAGGTGCACGCCTCGCCGCAGAGCCGGAACGCCGCCCATTCAGGACAGGAGAAAAAACGGACCGTACGTTCGAAATCCCCCGGGCTGTTCTCCCGGAGCCAGAGCACCTTGGGCAGGTAGAAGGAGGGGTCCAGGGGGAAGCCCAGAAGGGCGGAGATCCGGTCCGCCTGGTCCCGGGACCTCCGGTCCATCCAGGAGATCGCGCGT
>JAAYUR010000260.1 GCA_012517645.1 Treponema sp. | reverse complement strand
CCTTCACCGGTTCCCAGGAAGGCCGTAGGTATGCCTCGTTCGTAGGCCAGGGACAGCGCCATGCCGCCCTTTCCGGAGGAATCGTACTTGGTCAAAACCGCTCCGTCCAGGCGCACGGCCTCTCCGAAAACCTCCGCCTGCCGCAGGGCGTTCTGACCTGTCGTGCCGTCCACCACGAGAAGCTTCCGGTACCGGGAAGGCTGTGCCCGGGCTCCGACTATGCGATCCAGCTTTTCCAGTTCCCGCACGAGGTTTTGCTTCGTGTGCATCCGACCCGCCGTATCCGCCAGGATGAGGTCCGCGCCGTCCGCCTTGGCGGCCTCTATGGCGTCGTAGAGCACGGCCCCGGGATCCGATCCCGGCTGTTGGGCCACCACGCGGAGACCCAGACGCTGGCCGTGGATCTTGAGCTGATCGATGGCGGCGGCCCGGAAGGTGTCCCCGGCGGCCAGGATGATGTTCCGGGCCACGCCGTTCTCACGATACCAGTGCGCGAGCTTTGCGGCCGTCGTGGTCTTGCCCACGCCGTTCACACCCAAGAGCAGGATGACGTCCAGGCCGCCCGCGGCGGGTTCGATCCGCGCTTCCTTGCCGTACCGAAGGAGTATGTCCTTCAAAGCCCGCCGGATATCCGCTTCTTCCAGGATCCCTTCCCTGCGGCAGTACCCTCGGAGTTCACTGACCGCCTCCAGAGCGGCCCGGGTTCCGATATCCCCCTCGATAAGAAGATCCTCGAGGCACTCATAGAACTCGTCTCCCGGGCCCATGCCCAACAACGCCTTAAGCCGATCGGAAAAACGGGCGCCCACTCGGGGACCTCCTCATCGGGCTGATTGAATATATTTGACGAGCCGGATCGAGGCGCCGGCCAGCAATCCCGCCGTGATCCCGCCGGATACGGCGAAGGCGACGAGGGCGGCGTCCTTCCTTCCCGAGAAGGTTCCGTTGCCGGGATCTTCCTGGTACAGGGCAGAACTCTGCAGGAAGACCCCGTAGGACAGCAGCGTCACGGGCAGGCTTACGGCCAACAAGCCCAGGGCTTGGTAGAACCGTTCCTTGCTCCGCTCGAACGCGGAGGTTCCGGAGCTGTCCGCTTCCCGGAGCTGGACCAGGAGACGGCCCTCCGCGTTCGGTTCGATCACCCGGTATTCATCCTCAAAACCCGGGAGAGCCAACCGCGCGACCCGGGCGTAGCCGAACAGCCGGGCCTCGCCGGGCGTTGTTCCGGCCCAGATTCCGTCCAGGTGCACGGTGGCCCCGGGCGGATCCGTCTCAACCAAAACGACCGCGGATTGGGGAGCTTCGAGGCGCGCAGAAAGGGTCACGTCCTTGCCGAACTCGGAACGGACCCGGTAGTCGGACCTAAGACCGGCGGCTGTTTCCAGGGAGACCTGGTATTCCCGTTCTTCATACACCCGCAGGCTCCTGCGCCCGGGGGCCAGGAGGCGTCCGTCCACTCGAACTGTCGCGTCCGGGGGCTCAACCTCGAAGACCAGGCGCGAGGAAGGCCGTCCGGACACGGCCCTGACCAATGCTTGGGCCAGCTCGGGCGCCCCGGAGGATATATCCTCCGGAGACCGGTAGGAGGTGTAGGAAAAATCCTGCCGCCCGAGGACGGCGTTCCACCCGAGCATCCGGATCCGCAGATACCCTGAAATCTCGCTCACTTCCCAAAAGACCAGGTACTCGAGCTTTTCCCGAGCGCAGGTCCCCCCGGGATCCGTACCCGCCTCGAGCAGCCGGCCGGCGACGTGCCCTTCCCAAAGGGCCAGCCTGCGGGGTTCGCCTCGCGTTGTGTCCCCCCGGGTTCCGATCTCCCCGGAGGCCGCGCCCTCTTCACGGCCTCGACTCTGCTCGACCCGAAGCTTGCGCTCCTGGGCAGCCTGTTCGGATAGGCCGGAAGGCGACAGCGCCGCGGCGTCCCGTTGGTCCCGTAACCGGGCTGCGGAGGCTCCCGCTTCGTACAGGCCTTGGAGCCGGGCTGTTTCCAGGATCTTCGCCGCCTCCTCATCCGAAAGGAACCTAAGCTCCAGGTCGCGAAGGTTCTCCAGGACCAACAGCGGCAGGGAGCCCAGGGCCGGATAGGTCCGAACCTCCCGGGCTGTCGGGGGCATGGATGCCACTCCGAAGGTCCAGGCAGGAAGGTCCGTCCTGGCCGGAACCGGGGCGGCCAGGAGGGCTAAAAGGAGCGCGGTCGCTCCGGATCGAGCCGAGCGCATGGCCGTCCGCCGTCAGTCCTCGTCGTCCCCGTCCTCCGGAGCCGGAGTCCCCCCGGCCCAGGAGAACTGGAGCCAGTTCTCGATGAAGGGATCGATATCTCCGTCCATGACACCCTGCACGTTGCCGACGGAAAACTTGGTCCGATGGTCCTTTACCATCGTGTAGGGCTGGAAGACGTAGGAGCGGATCTGGCTTCCCCAGGCGATCTCCTTCTTTTCCGAGGCGAACTTCGCGTTCTCCTTCTCCCTCTCCTGTCGGTAGTGCTCATAGAGCCGGGACTTCAGGACGCTCATCGCGACGTCCTTGTTCTTGTACTGGCTTCGCTCGTTCTGGCAGGTAACGACGATTCCCGTGGGTATATGGGTTATCCGCACGGCGCTATCGGTCTTGTTGACCTTCTGTCCGCCCGCGCCTCCGGACCGGTAGGTGTCGATCCGTATGTCCTCGGGCCGGATCTCCACCTCGATGCTGTCGTCCAGGATAGGAAAGATATAGACCGATGCGAAGGATGTATGCCGGCGGGCGTTCGCGTCGAAGGGGGATATTCGGACCAGTCGATGGACCCCGGACTCGCCTTTCAGCCGTCCGTAGGCGTAGGGAGCGTCGATCTGGACGGTGGCGCTCTTCACGCCTCCCTCCGCCTCCAACATGTCCACGACCTCGTATTTGTACGAGTGCCGCTCAGCCCACCGGGTATACATCCGTAGGAGCATGGAAGCCCAGTCGCAGGCCTCGGTCCCGCCGGATCCGGCGTGTATTGTCAGGAAGGCTCCGTTCTTGTCCGCTTCGCCCGAAAGGAGCTCAAGGATCTGGGCGGAGTCGAACCGGGTTTTGGCGTCCTCGTAGGCGACCCGGATGTCCGTCTCCATGGAGGTGTCACCCTCCTCCCGGGCCAGGCTGTAAATCTCCTCGAGGGCTTCCGCATCCTTCTTGAGCTGTTCCCAGGTTTCCAGGCGGTTTCTGAGAAGCTTGAGCTCGCTCATGACCCTCTCCGTCCGGGACTGGTCGCTCCAGAATCCCGGCGCCGAAGTCTCCTCTTCCCGGGCGGCTATGGTCTTTCGAATTTCATCGGCGTCAAAGACGCCCCCAAATGTCCATAATATTGCGGCGCAGCTCCTGGATCGGAGCCGCCAGGTCCTCGATCATTTCGTTCCTCCGGAATTTCTCTCAGGACTTGGGAGGGCGCACGATGATGCGCCTCCACTTGTTGTTCTTCAGGGTGGTCAGGGCGAACATGCCCTCCAAAGGGTATTGGTAGATCCGTATCACGTCATAGTAGTCGGTCACCTTGTCGATCTCGCGTTTCAGGGACGAAAGCCTGCGCT
>JAAYUR010000368.1 GCA_012517645.1 Treponema sp. | reverse complement strand
TGCAAGGATGTTCCGCCAACGGGCCTTCCTGAGCCGGACTCGGCTTTCGGAATCCCAACGGAGGATCTGGATGAAGGAGTATCCCACGCCCCTGAAGAACAGGCCGGAGTACCTTCCGGCGTATGCTGCGGCCTAGGTTGCGGCTGTGTTGCCTCCGGGGGTCTTCACAGGCTTCGTAACAGTAACGATCGCCTTGGCTCGGATTCGAAAGCTCCTTTGGTCAGATAGTAGAGGGAATATCCGTGGGCTCCGACGAGGCAACCCAGGTCACGGAGTTTCTTCAGGCGTTCCGGCTTCAGATAGAGCTTGTCCTATTTGATCTGGGCCGCGCTCACGGAGGGGGTAGGAACTATCCCGGCGGGGCGTGGAATGCGAAGATAGGCATCCGCCGCGGTCCTGTGCATGTCGTCCAAGGTGAAGACCAGGTTCTTCCGTCCCTGCAGGGAACCCGAGATCGCCTCCTCCATGCTCACCCAGCGGTATCTCAGCTTTCGAAACTTCTCCAGATGATCCAGGAGTTCCGCTTCGGAGAAGTCCATGGAGGAGGTCCCGGTTCCCAGGAAACTGTGGTAGCTCAGGATGTAGACCGAAGTTTTTCCTGGGCGGACGAAACCGCGGTCGCCAGAACCGCGGCCGCCATCGACAGGAGGGCCCGGTTCCAACTAGGGCGACCTCGTCAGGTTGACGAGGAGAGGATGAAACGACGCATCTGCGGTCAGATGCCCTAACGGGAGATGACCTGGAACCCCGTGTACGGCACCAGGGCTTCGGGGATCCGGACGGAGCCGTCGGCCCGCTGGAAGTTCTCCAGGATGGCGATGATGGCCCGGGAGCAGGCGATCGCGGTGCCGTTCAGCATGTGGACGTACTTGTTCTTTCCGTCCTCGTCCTTGTACCGGACGTTGAGGCGCCGGGACTGGTAGTCCGTGCAGTTCGAGGTGGAGGTGACTTCCCCCCATTCCCCGCCGTTGCGGCCGGGCATCCAGGCCTCCAGGTCCCACTTGCGGTAGGCCGGGGCGCCCAGGTCTCCGGTGCAGGTGTCCACCACCCGGAAGGGGATCTCCAGGGCCGAGAAGATCTCCTCCTCGATGCCCCTCAGTTCTTCGTGGATCCGTTCCGAGTCCTCGGGCAGGGTGTAGGCGAACATCTCGACCTTGGTGAACTGATGAACTCTATAGAGACCCTTGGAGAACTGGCCCGCGGCCCCGGCCTCCCGGCGGAAGCAGTGGGAGACCCCCGCCAGGCGGAGGGGCAGGGCGGCCTTGTCCAGGACCTGGCCGGAATGGTAGCCCCCCAGGGTGATCTCCGCGGTGCCGATCAGGCAGGTGCCCTCGCCCTCCAGGGTATAGACGTTGGATTCCGCGCCCCGGGGGTTGAATCCGATCCCTTCCAGGATCTCTGTCTTGGCCACGTCGGGGGTGATGAAGGGGGTGAAGCCCTTTCTCTGCAGGCGGTCCAGGGCAAAGCGGACCAGGGCCAGCTCCAGGATGACGCCCTGGTTCTTGAGATAGTAGAACTTGGTGCCGGACACCCTGGTGGCGGTGTCGAAGTCCAGGATGTCCAGATCCTGGCCCAGCTGAACGTGATCCTTGGGCTCGAAGTCGAATTCGGTGGGTTTGCCGACCCTCTTGACCTCGAGGTTGTCCTTGTCCTCCTTGCCGATCGGGGCGGAGGGGTGGGCCATGTTGGGGATGCGGCGGCCTTCGGCCTCGAGCCGGGTTTCCGCTTCCGCGAACTCCGCCTCCAGGGCCGCTATGCGGTCCTTCAAGGCCTTTCCCTCTTCGATGAGGCGTTTCCGCTCCTCCTCCGGGAGTTTGCCCTTCATGGCCGCGGCGTTTTCGTTCCGGGCGCGCCGTTCGTCCTCCAAGCGGCGTAGGAGCTCCCCCCGGAGGTCGAAGAGCCGAACCACGAGGTCCGCGTCGGCGTTCATATTTCGATCCGCAATGTTCTTTTTTACCGCGTCCAGGTTGTCCTTGATGAATCGATAGTCCAGCATGATGGGGCCGATGATACCCGAGAGTCCCGACCCACGCAAGCCGGCGAAGCGCGGGGCGCCGGCCCGGCCGATAGGACTTCGAGGGCGAGCAATCCAAGCTTCGTGACACTCGGGACGGCTTGCAGGAAGGGGCGGCTTTCCTATACCATGGTGGCCATGAAACTTGAGATCAACCCCCGCGGAAACGGCGCCTGCCCCATCTGCGTCCACACCGACGACTGCCGGATCAAGCGCCTGCTCGTTTCCAACGCGGACTCCTTGGAGGGCAATCCCGACGAGTCCCTGGAGATCGTCATCTACGGATGCCCCTACTTCAAGGAGAAGGCCGACCTGTGATCGACAAGCTCGAAGCCCTGGCGGAGCGGCATCGGGAACTGGAAGCCAGGGTGTCCGATCCTAACCTCGTCAAGGATCCCGCCGCCTACCGGGACGCCATGCGAGAGCACTCCCGTCTCTCGGAGACCATGGAGCTTTACTCCGAATATAAACAGGCCTTGGAGGATCTGGAGGGGGCGCGGTCCATGGGCCGGGACGAGAAGGACCCGGAGCTGCGGGCCATGGCCCAGGAAGAATCCCGAGCCCTGGAAACCCGGATCGAGGATCTGGAATCCCGGCTTCGGGACCGGCTCATACCCCGGGATCCCCTGGACGACAAGAACACCATCATGGAGATCCGGGCGGGCACGGGGGGCGACGAGGCGGCACTCTTTGTCGCGGACCTGTTCCGCATGTATTCCCGCTACGCGGATTCCCGGAAATGGAAGATCGAGGTGATGAGCCTCAATGAGACCGAGCTGGGGGGCTACAAGGAGATCGTCTTCTCGATCTCCGGGGACTCCGTGTACGAGAGCATGCGGTGGGAGAGCGGCGTCCATCGGGTCCAGAGGGTTCCCGAGACCGAGGCTTCCGGTCGGATCCACACCAGCGCCGTCACGGTTGCCGTCCTTCCGGAGGCGGAGGAGACGGAGGTGGAGATCCGCCCCGAGGACCTTCGCATCGACGTGATGCGTGCGGGCGGACCCGGAGGGCAGTGCGTCAACACCACGGACTCCGCGGTGCGGATCACCCACCTGCCCACGGGCCTGGTCGTGCACTGCCAGGACGAGAAGAGCCAGATCAAGAACAAGGCCAAGGCCCTGCGCATTCTTCGGGCCCGACTGTTCGACCTGGAGGAATCCAAGCGCCATGCCGAGCGGGCCGCGGAGCGGAAGAGCCAGGTGGGCTCGGGGGACCGGTCCGAGCGCATCCGCACCTACAACTTCCCCCAGAACCGCGTCACGGACCACCGCGTCGACCTCACCCTGTACAAGCTGGACCTGGTGCTCCAGGGCGATCTGGGCGAGATCGTGGAGGCCCTCAAGGCCGCCGCCCGGGAAGCCGTGCTGAAGGTCGATCGGACATGAGGATCCGGGAGGCCCTCTCGCGCGGGGCCTCCGTTCTTTCGGGAACCGGCTCCGAATCTCCCTATCTCGACGCCTCGATCCTCCTGGCCCTGGCTCTGGCCTGCGGACGGTCGGCCCTCCTGGCCCGGCACTCGGACGCGCTGCCCGCCGAGGCTGAATCGGCATTCTTCTCCCTTCTTGCCCGCCGGGCGGAGGGGGAGAGCATCGCGTACATCCTGGGGGAGAAGGAGTTCTTCGGCCGGTCCTTCCATGTGGGACCCGGCGTCCTGGTGCCCCGCCCGGAGACGGAGATCCTTGTGGAGGCGGCCCTCCTGACCGCCCGGAGGATCCTGCATAATCGCGGAGCGGGAACCCCTCCGGCGGCTTACCCCCCCCGCCGTCCCGGACCGAACGACGCTCCGGGATGCGGACAGGGACTCGCGCTCCGGGTGCACGACGCCTTCACCGGCTCCGGCTGCGTGGGGGTCACCCTGGCCGCGGAACTTCCGGACGCGGAGGTCTCCCTCTCGGATCTGTCGGCGACGGCCCGGGATCTGGCGTCCCGCAACGCCCGGGAGATCCTGGGTCGGGACCTGCCCGTGCTGGAAAGCGACATCCTCTCCGGCGCCCCGGGCCCCTACGACCTCATAACCGCCAATCCTCCCTATGTGGACAGCGCCCGGACGGACCGTCTTTCGGGGACCCAGGGAACTCCGGGCGCCGACGGAATCCGGTGGGAACCCCGGATGGCCCTGGACGGGGGAGCGGACGGACTTACGTTTTACCGAAGCCTGGTTCCGGAAGCGGAAAAAAGGCTTGTCCCCGGCGGCGGTCTGGTTGTAGAGATAGGTGAGGAGCAGGCGGCCGCCGTCGAAGCGCTGTTCCGTAGCGGCGGTTTCCTGGACGTCGAAGTGATCCGGGATCTGGGAGGCCGGGACCGGGTGGTCCGGGGGTTGCGGCATGAAGGAAATTGAAGACCTGCGGAAAGCCGTTTCCGCCTGGGAGCCCGAGGATCGGGCCAAGGTGGACGCGGCCGTGGAGACCGCCTTGGGCATGCACGAGGGGCAGGTTCGCGCCTCCGGAGATCCCGCGGTTACCCACCCCCTGCGGGTGGCCCTGATCCTGGCGGAGCTGGGGCTGGACTCGGACACCGTGGTCGCGGCGGTGCTTCACCATGCGGCGGACGCGAGCGGCCCGGTCCGGCCGGATCTCGCGGAGCGTTTCGGGCCCACCGCCGCCCTCCTGGTGGAGGAGACGTCCCGGATGGCCGCCCTCAAGGCGAAGAACAAGACCCTCCAGGCCGCGGAGACCATCCGGAAGATGCTCCTGGCCATGACGAGGGACATCCGGGTGATCCTGGTCAAGCTGGCGGACAAGCTGGACAACATGCGCACCCTGCGCTGGCTTCCCGACGAGGAACGCAAGCGCATAGCCTCGGAATGCCTGGACATCTTCGCCCCCCTGGCGGACCGCCTTGGTCTCTCGTCCGTAAAGGACGAGCTGGAGGATCTGGCCCTCAAGGAGCTCAACCGGGAGGCCTTCGACCAGATCAAGGCGATCGTAGCGGACAAGAAAGGGGAGCGGGCAGAGTTCCTGGCCCGGGTGGAGGCGGATATACGCGCGGCCGCCGCACAGGAGGGGCTGTTCGTGGAGGTGAGCTCCCGGGCCAAGCATTTCTACTCGATCTATCAGAAGATGCGGAAGCGCAACAAGAGCGCCGACGAGCTGTACGATCTGCTGGGGATCCGCCTGCTCTGCGGGACCGAGAACGACTGCTACGCCCTCCTGGGGGTGGTGCACAGGTTATGGAAACCCCTGGAAGGAAGGTTCAAGGACTACATCGCCATGCCCAAGGCCAACGGGTACCGGAGCCTCCACACGACGGTCATGGCCTACGACGGCCGCCTGCTGGAGATTCAGATCCGCACCTACGACATGCACCGGGTCGCCGAGTTCGGTGTGGCCTCCCATTGGCTGTACAAGAAAGGGCGTTCCCGGGACATGGTGCGGGCGGAGGATCTTCCGCTCGTGAACAAGCTCAAGGACTGGAGCGGGATGCTCTCCTCCGGGGCCGAGTTCCTCCAGGAGATCAAGCGGGAGCTGTTGAAGGAATCCATCTTCGTCTTCACGCCCAAGGGGGACGTCGTGGAGCTTCCCGCGGGCTCCACCCCCCTGGACTTCGCCTACGAGGTCCACACCGCCGTGGGGAACCGCTGCGTGGGGGCGAAGGCGGACGGATCCATCGTGCCCCTCACCTACGAGCTCCGGAACACCCAGGTCGTGGAGATCCTGACTTCCAACACCGCCCGGCCCAACATCGACTGGCTCCGGGCGGTCAAGACCTCCAAGGCCAAGTCCAAGATCCGGCAGTGGCTCATCGCCAACGGCCAGGCCCTGGTGATCGACCGCAACGTGGTGGCCAAGAAAAAGGCCGAAATATCGGAGACCAAGGTCGAGGTCCGCGCTCGCGGGGAAGGCCGTGGGGAAGCCGGAAAGCCCGGGGAGCCTGTCCCGGAAGTCCGTACCGCCGGTCCGGAGACGTCCCTGCCCCTGGGTCAAACCGAGATCCACCCCTACGTTCCCCGGGCTGTCCTCTCCAGCGACAAGGCGGGCGTTTCCGTTTCCGGGGGCAGGGGCCTCATGATCCGCTTCGCAGGTTGCTGCCGCCCCACCACCGGGGATCCCATCGTAGGTTACGTTTCCCGGGGCCGGGGGATCATCGTGCACCGCCGGGACTGCAAGAACCTCCCCTTCCTGGCGGATTTCAAGGAGCGGTCCATCGAAGTGGTCTGGGAAACCCGGCATCCCGGCCTGACCCGGCGGTTCCGGATCACCGCCAAGCGCATACCGGACCTGTTCGGAGAAGTGGAGACCGCGGTGAAGAAGATCCAGGGCCACCTGATCGAGGGGAAGCTCGAGGAGGACGGGGACCGGCTGGTCGGGTGGTTCACGGTGCGCATGGAGAAGCCCGAGGACGGACGCAGGATCGAGCGCTCCGTCCGGGGCGTGCCGGCGATCTTGAAGGTGCAGGTCGTGGACAGTGAACGGTGAACTGTGGTCCGAAGTGTCTTCAGTACCCGGTCATTGCGAACGCATATTCGGCGGCGCTGACCGTCGCCGGTCGACTTTTTCTGCCCGCCGAGGCTTTTTCAAAACTCTGGGATTTTTGAAAAAGCTACCTTAGAAATCTGAGATCGGGCGCAGCGGTTGCAACGAAACCGCAAGCAATCGCAAAGCCGATTTTAAAAGCGACGGACTTTTGAAATTGGCTCACCGGCCGGTCAATTCCCGCACCAGGGCCTCGGCGAAGAGGTCATGGTAGTCTCCCTGGGCCGTGATAAAGGGCCCGTCCACGACGACCTTCTCGAAGGAGTAGATGACGCCGGCCCGTATAAAGACCCCCCGGTTGTATCCCGTCGCGGTGCGTCCGGTAAGGACGCCGAACTTGGCCAGGGTGGTGGCCCCCGCGCAGATCCCGGCAAGGCGCTTGCCCAGATCCCGCGCCTCCCTGAGCTTCTCCCCGAGAGACTCGTCGTGGTACAAGTAATTCAAGGTACCCGTCCCTCCGATCACGCAGACAAGGTCGAAGTCCCCGGGTCGGAGCTCCCCCAGGGGAGCGTCCGGCTGCACCCGGCCTCCTTGGGCACCGACGGCCTCGCCTTCGGCGTTGCAATAGATCCGTACCTCCACCCCCGCCGCGGACAGGGCGTCCCGGACGACAAAGAACTCGGGATCGTAGAAATTCGTGGGCGGCAGGACCAGGGCGGCCTTCCGGCCTCCGGAGGGCATCGGAGCGCTATCCTGCGATGCCGCG
>JAAYUR010000526.1 GCA_012517645.1 Treponema sp. | reverse complement strand
TTGGGTCCCCGGAGGAAAAGGCCGGATCGGCCTACTGGCCGGCAAGGAACTACCGTCCCGGTCCCCCGACCCCATCCGGAAAAATCGGCCAGGAACCGGATCGAGCCTTCCTGCAGGGAGGAAAGTCCGTCGGGGGCGGCCTCCGGAGCGAGAAACCGGGAACCGGCCCTCTACTCCCGTACTCCCGCGATGTCCTCCAGCTCCCGCAGGGCGTCCCCTCCGTCTCTCCAGGTGTAGCAGGTGTCCCGGAGGTAGGGTATCCCGGAGGCCGCCCGCCGGCGGGCCGTCCCCGGATCGGGCTTTTCACGGTCCGACAAAGCCCACCAACCCTGGAGGACGGCGGGCGCCATGGTCGCCAGGAGATGCGCCAGGTGTACGCATCCCGCCCCCTTCCCGGCCAGGTCCTTCACGCGCCCCGTGAAGCCCGGCCCGATCCGGAGACCCGCGGCCGCGGCCAAGGACCGTTCCAATGTCTCGCAGTCCGGCCGGGGCACGGCCCGGATGCGGACTTCCACCTCCTCGATCGCCAGATCGGGGATTTGGAGAAGCAAGAGTATTTCCAAATCGTGCAGGGGGCCCGCCGGGTGGGGGTATCCCGTGAAACCGAAGCTGGGGAAGTGCCGGTCGTCGGTCAAACGGCCCACGGAGAGTATGTGCGATTCGTCGAAAGGATACGTCGTGGTACGGATCGTCCTCGTGTGGATTCCGGGGCCGTCCCTCCCGTCCTGCCAATCCGAAAGCCTGCCCATGTTCGCTCCTTGAGGAGATCGGGATGGGCAATGATGGCATGGAACCGCGGATCCAGGCTAGGTGGATCCCGGATCGTCCCGGAAGGCTCGACGCAGCCTCCGGGGGCCTTTCAAAAATGCAGGGTGAACATCGCCGAGAAGAAGCCCCGGCCGCCCCCGGTCACGTAGACCGGGAACAGCGGATCGTCGCCGGGGAACAGGATTCCCCAATAGACTCCGCCGTGGAATGCCGGGCCGAGACCGAGGGCCAGACCCGCCCCGGCGGAGGCCAGGGTGCCGGAAGCGTCCCCGTAGGTCGGGGATTTGTGCAGTCCGGAATACCAGCCGGCGTCCAGGAATCCCAGGACCACGGGAGCCGCCGGACCGAGGGCGGGGCCGAATATCCGGAGCTCCAGGTTGCCGTAGGCCTTGAGGGAGGCGTCGTAGGCTCGGGTGGGATAGCCCCTTACCTCTCCCGCCAGAGCCCGGCCTTCGTAGCGTCCCCCGAAGCTCTGTAGAATGAAGAGGGGCTGGTCCGGGCCGAAGGCGGCGTCCGCGGAGACCCGGGCGGAGAGTTGGGGAGCCAGGATCGGGAAGAGCGCGGACCGCTCCGGAACGAGGGGAAGGTAGCCCCGGACGGACACGTTGAACCGGAGGTACTCCACGGGGCCGAACCCGGAGGCCAGGAACCCGGGCCCCCATTCCACGGAAGCCTCCGCGGCCGCCCCCGTGTCGAGGCCGCGGCCGAGGTCGCGGACAGAGTCGTACCCCAGGCCCGCCAACAGGGCCGTGCCGAAGATTCCCCGGGCATCCGGGAAGACCGCCGTGGAAAAGCCGCCGCGGTATACGTCCCAGCGGCCCCGATACAGCAAAAAGGCCTCGAGCCGGTTTCCGACGGAGCCTCGGATCAATCCCAGCACCACGCCGATGTCCCACTGGGCGTTCGGGGCGTCGAACCGGGCGGGATCGTCGAAGGTCGCCGGCGCGGGGATCGGATTCCCGTCGAGGGGATCCCGGACCAGCTTGCCGTCCTCGTAGCCGGCCCCCAGGCGCAGGGACAGGGCCAGGGGAGCACCGCCCGACTCGGAAAGGGGGAAGCGGATCTCGACATCCGCCCCCGTCGGGACGGGCGGGCCCCCGAGGATACGGAAGTTGAACCGTGGGGCGATAAAGGTGAAGTTCGAGAATTCCGCGTGGACCGGGGAAAGGAGGGAGGCGGCGATCAAGAGTACGACTGAGGTGCGCTTCATCGGCTGCCTCCGGGATATCGATTATATTACTAATATGTTAATATTGCGCTTAGGTAAAAGCAACGGAGCCACGATCCACTCTTCTCCGTTTCCCGCCGCCGGCGGCTCATCGGGGCCAGCGCGGCCCCGAGTTCGACCTGGACGCCCCGGAACAATAAAACGGCCGGGACGCCGCATCAGGGAGGCGACGGCGTCCCGGCCCGGAACTTTAAGCCGTTGAATTCCTAGCGCAGGAGTCCCCGCTGGATGAGGACCTCCGCGATCTGCACGGCGTTCAGGGCCGCGCCCTTGCGGAGGTTGTCCGAGACCACCCAGAAGTTGAGGCCGTTGGGCACCGTCGGGTCCAGGCGCAGACGTCCCACGAAGACCTCGTCCTTCCCGTCCGCGTCCAGGGCGGTCGGGTAGACCAGCTTGGACGGATCGTCCATCACCTTCACCCCCGGGGCCTTTTCCAGGAGGGTCCGGACGTCCGGCAGGGTGAAGGGCCGCTCGGTCTGGACGTTGACCGCCTCGGAGTGGCCCCGGTACACGGCCACCCGGACGGCGGTCGGGCAGACCTCGATGGCCGGATCCAGGATCTTCTTGGTCTCGTTGACCATCTTCATCTCTTCCTTGGTGTACCCGTTGTCCAGGAAGACGTCGATATTGGGCAGGGCGTTGAAGAGGATCTGCCGGGGATAGATCTTGGAGGTGACGGGCCGGCCCGAAGCGAAGGCCTTGGCCTGGGCGGTGAGCTCCGCGATGGCCGCGCCGCCGGTGCCGGAGACGGCCTGGTAGGTGGAGACGACCACCCGCTTGATCTTGTAGGCGTCGTGGATGGGCTTCAGGGCCACCAGCATCTGGATCGTCGAGCAGTTGGGGTTGGCGATGATCCCCTTATGGCCGTCCAGGGCTTGGGGGTTGACCTCGGGCACCACCAGGGGGACCGAGGGGTCCATGCGCCACTGGCTGGAGTTGTCCACCACGATCGCGCCCTCGGAGGCGGCTAGGGGGGCCAGGACCTTGCTCGCGTCCGCCCCGGCGGAGAAGATGGCCACGTCCACACCCCGGAACGCCCCCTCCTGGGCCGCCCGGACCTGGACCGGGGAACCCCGGAAGGTCACGGTCTTCCCGGCGTTGGCCGGGATGTCCAGGGGCACCAGCTCGGAGACGGGATAATTCCGTTGCTCCAGGGTCTTGATCATCTCGGTGCCCACGGCGCCCATCGCCCCGACTACGGCAACTCTATACTGCTTCACGGCGATTCCCCCTCCTAAAATCCTATAGGATATAGGCTACTCATCATCTGGTGAGCTATAATACCCCGACTTTCGGGAAGAGGCAAGAGAGAAAAACCCAGGACTCACCACGGAGGACCTGAGAGAAAAATTCCACCACAGAGGCACAGAGAACACAGAGGGAAAACGGGAGGAAACAGGAAGGGATGATCTAGATAAGATACGAATGATCAAGATTCGTCGAGGGAGGAACATAGCATTGCCATCTCCTGTGGATCTTTAAAATCCCGATATCCTATCAATAATTGCATCTCCCTCCTATCTCTGTGCCTCCGTGTCTCTGTGGTTCAGTCTTGGGAATCGAGCCGTTCACTCGTCTGCGGAAACCGAAAAGACCTTGATCCCCTCCTTGGGAAACCGCGCCTTGATCCGGGCCACGACCTCCCGGGCCGTCCCGCAGGCCTCGTCCGGAAGGTACGCCAGGAGGAGGAAGTTCTCCTCCGGCCAGGTGGCGGTCCCGAGCTTCCGCTTCTGGCGGCCCCGGCCGTGCACGAGGGGCACGACGGAGTAGTAGAAATTCGGCAGGGCGCCCTCCAGGGCTTCCAGCAGGTCGTCCTGAACGGACCGGTTCGCGATCACCTCGAGACGCTTCATGCTAGGCCGCCTCCCTCTTGGAATGCCCGCGCCGCTCGTTCAGAAAGGAGTACAGGACGGGAATAAAGAACAAGGTGATGAAGGTCGAGGACGCGAGGCCTCCGATCACGGTAAGTCCGATCGGCTGGATCATGCTGGAGTTCTCCCCCGGGAAGAAGGCCATGGGTATCAGGCCCAGAATGGTCGTCAGGGTGGTCATCAGCACCGGCCGGAGCCGGGACTCCCCCGCCTCCACGCAGGCCCGCCGCACGGGCACCCCTCGGCGGACCAGGAGATTCGTGTAGTCCACCAGGACGATGCCGTTGTTCACCACGATCCCCACCAGCATGACCACCCCGATGGCCGTGAAGGTGGACAAAGCCTGGCCGGATATCACGTACACCGCCACCACCCCGATCACCAGCAGAGGAATGGTGAAGAGGTTGATGAAGGGATCCTTGAAGGACTCGTACTGCCCGGCCATCACCCCGAAGACCAAGAGCAGGGCCATGGTCAGGATCAGGATGAAGGTACCCCCGGTCTCGGAGATGCTCTTCCAGGAGCCCTCGTAGGAAAGGGTTACGCCTTCGGGCAGGATCAGGGACTCCGCGACGGCTTGGCGGATCTTTCCCTCCACACGGTCGGGCCGCTCGTCGCTGGCGATATCCGCGGTGACATGGATGACCCGGCTCTGGTTTTCCCGGGCTATGCTCACGGGCCCCAGGCTCTTCTCCAGGGACGCGAAGTTGGCCACGGGCACCCGCCCCGAGGAACCTTTCACGAAGATGCGCTGCAGGTCGGGTATCTTGGACCGGTCCGGCTCTTGCAGCATCAACACGACGTCGTACTCGTGTCCGGACTTGCGGTAGGTCGTGGCGGTGACGCCGTTCAAAGAGGCGCTGATCTCCGAAGCCGCGGCCTGTACGCTGACCCCGAAGGAGTAGGCCCGATCCCGGTCGATCACGACCTCGACCTGGGGCAGTCCCTCGGTCAGGCTGATGGAGGGATCCGCCACGTCGGGCACCCGGGACTTCAGGATGTCCACGATGCCCCGGGCCGCGGACATCCCGGAATCCAGGTCCTGGACCCGCAGGACCAGGTCGATATCTGCGCTTCCGGACATGCCCTGGAATCGGCCCTGGGAGATCGAGAACGAGGCGTTCGGGTAATCCTGGAAATAGGAACGAAGCTTGCGCCGGATCGTGTTGGAATCGTCGATTCGTCGGGCGAAGGGCGGCAACTGGATCGTCATCTGGCCCCGGTAGGAGCTCCCGCCCCGCCCCGCGGTGGTGATGAGGTTCTTGATGCCCCGGACGTCGGCGACCGTCCGTTCCTGGAGGGCCAGGAGCACGGCCTTGGTCTCGGACAGCCGGGTTCCCACGGGAAGTGTCACGTTCACGTTCACCGAATCGTCCGTGGAGGGGGGCATGAGGGATATGTTCATCCGGGGGATGAAGGCCAGGCTGAGAGCCAGGGATCCGGCCACCAGGAGGACCGTGGTCGGTCGATGCCGGATCGCCCCTTCCAGGACGTACCGATAGGCGCGGGTCAGGGCAAGCAGGGCTTTCTCGGCCCCGTCGTCCAGAGCCCGGAGCACGGGGTTTCTCAGGGGCTTCTCCCGGCGGGTCGAGAGGGGCAGGAAGCGGCCGGCCAGGACGGGGATCAGGAAGACCGACACAAGGAGGCTGGACAGGAGAGCGATCACGATGGTGAAAATCATGTGGGAAAAGAGCTGGCCGATCATCCCCAATCGGTTCTTGAAGAAGAGCACGGGAATGAAGACGAAGACCGTGGTGAGGTTGGAGGAGACGATGGCCGCGATCATCTCGTGGCTGCCCAGCACGGCGGACACCGAGGGCTTGGCTCCCCGCTCCCGGTATTGGTAGATGTTCTCCAGGATCACGATGGACGCGTCCACGATCATGCCCACCCCCAGGATAAGCCCGGTCATGGTCATCATGTTCAGGGTGATCCCGGCAAGGAACATGGCCAGGAGGGTTACCAGCAGGGACAGGGGTATGGAGATCCCGATAATGAGCGTGCTCTTCACGCTCCGCAGGAATAGAAAGAGGATGCCCATGGCCAGGGCCGCGCCCCAATAGGCGGAGGAGACCAGGTTGTCGATGGTGTCCCGGATCTGCTTGGTGTCGTCGGATATGATCTGCAGATCCACGTCCGCGGGCAATAGTCCCCGAATCTCCTCGAGCTTGGCGTAGACCCCGTCCGCGGCCTGGACGGAATTCGCGCCGCTGGCCTTCGTGAGGGCGATGTAGACCCCGGGTTCCCCGTTGATGTACACCGCCTGGGTTTCGTCCCGGTAGCCTTCGGTGACGGTTCCCAGGTCGGAGAGTCGTACCCCGTACCCGCCCTTGTCGGCCACAACGGTGTCCGCGATCTGCCGGAGACTCCTGTACTCTCCGGTGGTCCTGACCAGATAGTTCCGGGTGCCCTCGGATATGGCGCCCCCGGCGAGCTCCAGGTTCTGCCCCGCCAGGGTTGCCGCCACCCCGGTCAGGGTGAGGTTGTAGGCGTCCAAGCGGTTCTGGGAAAGCTCCACCCGGACGATCTTCGCACGGCCTCCGGTTACGTCCGCCTGGGCGATGCCGTCCACCTGTTCCAGGCGGGGAGCGATATAGTCCTCCGCGAGTTCCTTGAGCTCCTCGGAGCTGCGCTTTCCGCTGACGGCGATGCGCAGGATGGGCATGGCGTTCGGATCAAACCGAAAGATCCGGGGACTTCCCGCTCCGTCCGGAAGGGCGTTCCGGACCCGGTCCAGCTTGTCCCGGATGTCGTTGGTCGCGTCCTCCAGGTTCGTGCCGTACGCGAACTCCAAGGTGATCCGGCTGGATCCCTCGCTGGAGCTGGAGCTTACCTTCTTGAGGCCGTTCACGTTGACCAGGGCGCTTTCCAGGACGGCGGTCACCGACTTCTCCACGGATTCCGGGCTGGCCTTGGCATAGGACGTGGAAACCGACAGCCGGGGCATCTCGCTCTCGGGCATGAGATCCAGGGCCAGATCGCCCAAGGTATAGAGCCCGACCACGGCCACCAACGCGAAGACGATGGAGATGAGCACGGGCCGATCGACGACCCTGTCGGCCACGCTCATGGCGAGACCTTCCGGGCGCCGATATCCCGAACCGCCGCCCCGTCGGAGAGGACCGCGGCCCCCTCCACCACTACGGTCTCCCCCTCGGCCAGGCCCGAGACGATTTCCGCAGTCCCGTCCACGGCGACGCCCCGGGCGACCCGGCGCTTCTCCACCGTGGAGTCCGGACGGACGACGAACACGAAGGTCCCCTCGGAATCCGTACGGACCGCGTCCTCCCGCACGATCAGACGGTCCGGATAGGCCAGGGTGTTCAGGCGGATCCGGGCGAACATTCCGGGGTTGATCCTTCCGTCCGGCCGGTCGAAGGCCAACCGTACGGTCTTGGTTCGGGACACGGGATCCACGATCGGGGAAACCCGGACGACCGAGGCCGGGAAGGTGACTTTCGGATAGGCTTCCAGGGCCACCGAGGCCGTAAGCCCCGTCCGGAGCACGCCCACAAAGCGTTCCGGGATCCGGGCCTCGACCTGCACATCCTCGAGAACTCCGATCTCCGCGACCGCGGTCCCGGATCCGACCGAGGAGCCCACCGCCGCGGGCAGGGACAGGACCGTTCCCGAGATCGGGGCCAGGACGGGATTCAGGGAGAAGGAGGAACCCGGAGTGGAGGGATCCACCTCGGCCAGGACTTCGCCCTTGGACACGCGTCCGCCCAAGGGGACTTTCAGGGACACGAGCCGGCCGGAGATGTAGTGGTACACCTTGACCGCCGAGTCGCTGACCACGTCTCCGTTGGTTTCGATATAGTCCTGGA
>JAAYUR010000226.1 GCA_012517645.1 Treponema sp. | reverse complement strand
GACAAGGCCTGGGAAGCCGTGGGGATCGCCCCGGCGGTGGCCGCCGCCGTGGACTGCCTGCGGAAGGGCGGCACCCTCACCCTGATCGGCAACGCCAGTCCTTCCATAGAACTGGCCCTCCAGAAGATCGTGACCCGCCAGCTGACCCTGCGGGGAAGCTGCGCCATCGCCGGGGAGTACCCCCTGGCCCTGGACCTGATGGCCCGGGGAAAGGTGAACGTGGACGCCCTGATCTCCGCGATCGCCCCCCTGTCCGAGGGAGCCGCCTGGTTCGACCGCCTCTACGCCCGGGAGCCCGGCCTGCTCAAGGTCGTGCTGGAACCGGGGCGCTAGGAGAAACCCATGGAAGAGCTGCGTTTCGCCCTCTACGGGTACGGCAAGGTGGCCGAGCTCCACGCCAAGGCCCTGGCCTCCCTGCCGGGGACGGCACGCCTGGTGTCCGTGATCGGCCGGGACAAGGACAAGCGGGAAGCCTTCGCCGCGCGCTGGGGGGTTTCCGCCCGGGCCTCCGCTGAGGAAGCCGCGAACCGGGACCGGGCGGAGGCCGTCCTCGTGACGACCCCCCACCCCCTCCACGCCGCCCATTCCATGGAGTCCTCGGCCGCGGGTCTCCACGTCCTCGTGGAAAAGCCCATGGCCCTGTCCGTCGCGGACTGCGACGCTATGATCGCCGCTTCGGATTCCGCGGGCCGCGCCCTGGGGGTCGTGAGCCAGCGGCGCTGGTATCCCGCGGTCCGAAGGATCCGGGAGGCTCTGGATACGGGCCGCCTGGGCGCCCCCGCCCTGGGCCAGGTCGTCATGCTGGGCTGGCGGGACGAGGCGTACTACCGCTCGGATCCCTGGCGGGGCTCCTGGACAGGGGAAGGCGGCGGAGTCCTGGTGAACCAGGCGCCCCACCAGCTGGACCTGCTCTCCTGGTTCATGGGACCCGTGGTCGAGGTGTCCGCGTACTGGGCCAACCTCAACCACCCCTACATCGAGGTGGAGGACACGGCCGTCGCCATCCTGCGCTTTCCCGGGGGAGCCCTGGGATCCATCCTGGTATCGAACTCGCAGAAACCGGGGATCTACGCCAAGGTCCACGTACACGGCTCCAACGGAGCCTCCGCGGGGGTCCAGACCGACGGCGGGGCCATGTTCATAGCCGGTCGCAGCGGAGTCCTGGAGCCCCCGGTCAACGACCTGTGGACCGTGCCCGGAGAGGAGGGGAAGCTCCCTCTCTGGAAGGCCGAGGACGAGGCCTTCTTCAAGACCGTGGACGCCACCTGGTGGTTCTTCGCCCGCCAGGTCGAGGACTTCGCCACCGCGGTCCGGGAAGGCCGCCCGCCCTCGGTCACGGGCCGGGACGGCAGGGAGGCGGTACGCCTGATAGAGGGGATCTTCGAGTCCGGGAGAGCGGGAAGGCCCGTTCGGCCGAGGCCCTAAGCCCCGCGCCGCTCGCCCCGCCCGATTCTACCCGCCGTCTCCGCAAGCCCATGCCCGCAGGCCGGCCCGGGTCATTTCAGCCGATTTCAAAAATCGGCCCCTTTTAAAATCGACTCTGCGATCGCTTGCGGTCGCGTTGCGACCGCTGCGCCCAATCGCGAATGTCAAGGCAGCTTTTTCCAAACCCCCTGGGTTTT
>JAAYUR010000531.1 GCA_012517645.1 Treponema sp. | reverse complement strand
TAAGGGGAGCCACGACCCTGCACAGTCCCCCGGTAGCTACGACCTTGGCGTCGACCCCGAGCTCCCGCATCATCCTGCGTATGAGGTATTCCACGAGCCCCGTGTACCCGTACACTACGCCGGACTGTATGGCCTGAACGGTGTTCTGTCCGAGCACCGAGGGAGGCGGGGCCAGGGGGACGTTCGGAAGCTGGGCCGTGTCCCGGGACAGGGCTCCGACGGCGGTTCCCAGACCGGGGGCGATGGACACTCCCAGGATCTCTCCGGCACCGGAAACGCAGGTGCAGGTAAGGGCCGTGCCGAAATCGACCACGATGCAGGCTCCCCCGACCTTCCCGTACGCGGCCACCGCGTCGGCCACAAGGTCCGTCCCGATCTCGTCCTGGGCGATCACCTTGACGGGCAGCCGGGCATAGAGGGAGGGGCCCAGCACGATCGGTTCGGTCCGGAAGAGCCGGTTCACCATGGCGGATATGGAAAGCGTCAGGGCGGGGACCACGGAGCTGATCACGACCCGGTCGATCGATCCCGGGTCTATCCCTCTCTCCGCGAGGATGGCCCGGAAGACCGTGACGTATTCGTCCTCGGTTTTCTTGGTAACCGTCTGGATCCTGAGAGTCTCGCGCAGACGTTCGCCCTCGAAGACTCCGCCCACTATATTCGTGTTTCCCACGTCTATGGTCATCAGCATGATGGGGATCATCGGACGAGGGAGGGAAGATGTCAAGCCGGCGGTCGGTGAACAGCGGACAGTGACGGGAAATGCCTACGGAGACCTGGGGGCGATCGGCCCGAAAGGGACGATGTACCCAGGGCAAGTTCTAACGCCGTCCTCTGTCCTCAGTCTACTGTCCACGGCTGTACAGCCTCGACCCTTTTCCGCCATACTTCCCCCATGAGCGATATCATTCAGCCCCGGGTCTTGAAGGGATTCCGTGATTTCCTTCCCGACGCGGAGATGGAGAGGCGGGACCTGGCGGAACGGCTCGAGAAGGTCTTCCGGCTCTTCGGATTCGTCCCGATCGACACTCCGGCCCTGGAATACGCCGAGATCCTCCTGGGCAAGGGCGGCGGCGAGACGGACAAACAGGTGTACCGGTTCAAGGACCACGGGGATCGGGACGTAGCCCTTCGCTTCGACCTTACGGTCCCCTTCGCGCGGTTCATGGCCGAACACGCGGGGGAGCTCTACCTCCCGTTCAAGCGATACCATATAGCTAAAGTATGGCGGGGAGAGAACACCCAGCGCGGCCGGTACCGGGAATTCACTCAATGCGACTTCGACGTGGTGGGGACGGATTGCGCGTCCGCGGATTTCGAGACGATCCAGGTGATCGCCGACTCCCTGCGCGCCCTGGGTGTCGAGGATTTCCGTATCCGCCTCAACCACCGAGGCGTCTTCAACCGCTTCCTGTCCGCGGCGGGAGCGTCGGAAGCGGCTCCGGGAATCCTCCGCGCCGTGGACAAACTGGAGAAAGCAGGGGCCGGTGAGGTGCGCGCCCAGCTTTCCGCCGCGGCCGGAGATGGAACCGCGGACAGGGTCCTCGACTTCATCCGAAAGGAATCGGACAATTCGCAGACCCTGGACAAGATCACCCGAGCCGCGGGCGGGGTAAATCCGGACTCCGAACGCCTCGGGGAGCTTCTCGGCTGCGCCGATGCGGCGGGCATAGCGGACCGAATCGACCTGGACCCCTCGATCACCCGGGGACTGGATTACTATACCGGGGTGGTCTTCGAGACCTCCCTGGAGGCCCTTCCCGAGATCGGATCCGTCTGTTCCGGCGGGAGGTACAACGACCTCGCGTCCCTGTACACCCGACAGCGCCTTCCCGGAGTCGGGGCGGCCATAGGACTCGACCGGCTTCTGGCGGCCCTGGAATCCCTGGGCAGGTCCAAACGCAGGAACGGGAACACCCGGGTCTTGATCTTCAACCTGGAGCAAGGCTTCCTTCCTCGGTACTGGCGGCTGGCCGGGGAGCTCCGATCCGCGGGAATCGCCTGCGAGGTCTACCCGGAGAACCGCAAGCTCTCCCAGCAGTTCGCGTACGCGGAAAAGAAATCTGTGCCCTTCGGCATTTTCCTCGGCGCCGCGGAGAGTGCCCGGGGGGTGCTTTCGGTCAAGAACCTTGCGACCCGGGAGGCCCGGGAGTACGGATCCGTCCGGGAGGCCGCGGCGGATCTTTCGGAGGGTTGAACCGGCTGTGCGGGATTTCCTTGGAAGGATCGGGCTTACGACCGGACTTGTCGTACTGGTTGTCGCCTCCGTACTGGTTTCGGCCTGCAGCGGACACGCCCCCGAGTTGGTATCCCTGGAATACCGCCTGGCTCTGCGCCCCCTCGATCCACGGGGGGACGCGGTCTCGGAACAGCTCTCCGTCTTCGCGGCCGTCGGGGACGAGGACGGGTTCAAGGACCTGGCGGCCCTGCACATCCTGCACGACCTCCGGAAGGTCTACTGGACCCTGAACCCCGAGACCTGGATCCGGAACGATCGCGGAAAGGAGACTTGGCTGGGCGGAACCGGTCTTTCGGCTCCGGATGCCCGGGCTCTCCCCCGGGGTCTCTATCGAGTGGTTCTGGAGGACCTCTCCGGGGACTCCGACGAGGCGACATTTTCCATCGGCGCCGGGATCGAACTCGGCGCGGTCTTTCCCGTCATCCGCAGGTCCGGGGATGCGGTGTACGTGACCTCGAAGTACCCTAGGACCGAGCTCTTTTTCCTGGACTCCGTGGGTACCGTGCTACGGGCTGTGGACGCCCCCCGCCAGCCCGAATCTATGGATCGACTGTACGCGTCCGCCGAATGGAGACGAGAGGCATCCGTATTGGTCGCCTACGGCTACGACGCGGAACGAAACCTTGGAGTGTTCTCATGGAACCTGGATCTGAACCCCTGAACCCCGGTCCCGAGGGGGTCGAAAAGACCGGCGGCCTCTCGGCGGCGCCTCCCTCTACGGAAAGGGGTTCCGCTCTTCGTAAAGGCATCCGATCCTACGCTCTGCGGGCGGGGCGTATGACGGATTTCCAAAGGCTTTCGTACGAGACCCTTTCCGCCCGCTGGTGCGTTCCCTTCCGTTCCGGGGAACCCTTCATTCCGGAAGCCGTGTTCCGCCGGACGGCCCCCCTGGTCGTGGAGATCGGGTTCGGCATGGGGCTCGCCACCGCGGAGATCGCCGCGGCCCTTCCGGACCGGAATTTCCTGGGGATCGAGGTCCACACCCCCGGTGTCGGAAAGCTCCTATCCGAGATAGAACGAAGGGGTCTTTCGAACCTCCGCATCCTTCACCACGACGCGGTCGAGTTCCTGGAAACCTGCGCGGCTCCCGGCACGGTCTTCGGATTTCACGTCTTCTTCCCGGATCCCTGGCCCAAGAAGCGCCACCACAAGCGCCGCCTGATCCAAAGGCCCTTTACGGACCTCCTGGCCTCCCGGCTGGCTCCCGGGGGCTACCTCTACTTTGTGACGGATTGGGAAGAGTACGCCTTCTGGGCCCGGGAAGCCTTGGATTCCACTCCGGGGCTGGCCAACCGGTTTCCCGGCGGCTGGGCGGACCGGGCCCCCTGGCGCCCGGTCACCAAGTTCGAGCGCCGGGCCCTGACCGAGGGCCGGGAAATTCGGGAACTGTGGTACGAGAAGGCCTGAGGTTCCCGAGGCCGCCGGGGACAGCTATTCCGCTGCCGGGGCAGGATGGAGACTTCCCCGCAGACGACCCCCGGGGCGGGCCGGCCGCGGCCAGGTTTCGGAGGGGGCGGGAACGCCCGGGCAAGGACGTCCTCCTCGGTGCCCCGGAAATCGAAGTCTATCTGGGTCCCCGTAGCATCGTCGAAGATGAGGACGGTTCTATCCGGGTTTCAGTCACGGTATCGCTTGATCGAGCGCAGGGCTTCCGCGGGTTACGCGGAAGCCACCCGGATGCAACCGTCGAAGGCCGTGTAGGTGGTTGTTTCCATGGACGATAATTATACCCGGGTGTAATTATCGTCCATAACATCCGGGTACAAAGGGCTTCCCCGTCTCTCAGCTTTCCGTTACTTTAGGGGCATGAGCGAATCAGAACTATCAAGCCCGGTTCCCGGCCAGCGCGTGGAGATCCGGCTCCCGGTACGACACAATCCCGTCCTTAAAGCCATCGTAGAGCGGGTGAACGCGGACGAGGAGCTCTACGCCCTATGGACCTGCATGAACGTGAACGCAGTGACTCGTCTCGGGATGACGGACCACGGCCCCATACATTTCCAGATGGTCTCCAACATAGCCCTGAAGATGCTCCGTCAGCTTATCGAAAAGGGGATCGTGCCCAGCGTCGTCCGGGACCACGGCCTGACGGAGGCGGACGCGGAGGTTATCGTCGTCCTCGCCTCCCTGCTCCACGACCTGGGGATGTCCATCCAAAGGGCCGACCACGAGCAGTATTCCCTCTTCGTGGCCCAGCCCATCATCGACCGCCTTCTGGACGGACTGTACTCTCCCTACACCCGGGCGATCATACGGGCGGAAACCCAGCACGCCATCATCGCCCACCGCAGCGAAGGGCGCCCCATGACGGTGGAGGCGGGGATCGTCCGGGTTGCGGACGCCCTGGACATGACCAAGGGCCGGTCCCGCATACCCTTCGAGGCGGGGGTCGTGAACATCCATTCCCTCTCCGCGGCGTCCATCGAACAGGTGGAGATCCTTTCGGGGGAGGACAAGCCGATCTGGATCAAGATCCGGATGAGCAACTCCGCGGGGGTCTTCCAGCTGGACGAGCTTCTCAAGGAGAAACTCCACGGATCCGGCCTCGAGAAGTACGTGGAGGTGGAGGCCTCCATCGAGGGGGAGACCGAGAAGAAGCTCGTAAAGATGTTCAGGCTGTGACCACGGTTTCTAACTGAAGAAGCCGGATAGTTTTCGGTACAGCGCCGCGGCCTTCTCTTTTTCCTCGAGGCCGGAGGATGCCGAGATGTCGTCCACCAGGGCCTCCAGGGAAGCGAGGCTTTCGTTCAAGGCCGTGTGGAAGCCCCGGGATACTCGGAACCAATAGCTCCCCGCGGAGTCCGTAAAGAGGGCCACGAAGCCCAGTTCCGGGCTCTTCGGCTTCCACCGGGACACCTGGAGGACGTGGTCCAGGGCCGACACTAGGGCGGACGACTCCTCATGGACCGCGAAATTGCGTTTCCTCGGCCAATCGCGCTCCAAGTCCCGGTCCAGATCCAGCAAGGGCGCAACCCTCAGGATCAGGTCGAGTTTCTCCCCGTCCAGGAGACGAAGATCCCCTCGGGTGACGACTCCTTTCAGATTCCTGTATAACTCCGCGGAATCCCGAGGGATTTCCCCTCGGATCCTCTTTAGGGATTCCCAGTCCAGGACCGCGAGCTTCTTCTTTTTCTTTCCGACCTCCAGCTTGAAGACCGCCCCGGCTATCTTGATCTGGTTCGTGAAATCCCGGGCGGCCCGCTCTTCGCGCACGGCCTTTACGGCCTGGCTCCGCACGGCCTTCATGGCCGCGTGGGAAAGGAGTCCTTCCGCCAAG
>JAAYUR010000541.1 GCA_012517645.1 Treponema sp. | reverse complement strand
TTTAGGAGCCCGTTTCGCCCTGTCCCGGCTCGCGATCGACATCGCGGGCATAGCGATCATCGCATGGGCGATCCAGGCCGCCAGCCCCAAGCAGGAAATCGAACGCCTCTATGCGGAGGCGGAAAAAATCGACTGACCGCGGAACGGCCGCGGGAAAGGGTATGTTCCATGAAAGTCCAGATTCTAGGCACCGGCTGTCCGAACTGCAAACTGCTGGAGCAGCGCGCCCGGGAGGCGATCGCCGAGGCGGGTATCGACGCGGAGATCGAAAAGATCACGGACATCGACACGATCATGGAGATGGGGGTCATGATGACCCCGGCACTGGCCATCGACGGCGAGGTCAAGCGCGCGGGCAAGGTCCTGGCCAAGAGCCAGATCATCGACATTCTGAAGGGAGGGAATTGATATGGCCGGATGTTCCTGCACCTGCGGGGGTGACCAGGAAGTGAACCTGATCTACGCCTGTTCGGGGGCCGCGAATACGGGCCATCTTTCGGACCAGGTGATGCGCTCCCTGAACCGGGACAAGGTCGGCGCCAGCACCTGCCTCGCGGCCATGGGCGCGGATCTATCCGGGTTCCTGACTTCCGCGCGGGAAGCCACCCGGAACATCGTCCTGGACGGATGCAAGGTAGCCTGCGGAAAGAAGATTTTCGAGAAGCACGGCATCCCCCATCAACACTTCGTCATGACCGATTTCGGCGTCGAAAAAGGGAAGACCCCGATCACCGGCGAACTGATCGAAACCATCGCGGGTAAGATCGCGGAAAAGGTTTGTGCATGAGCGCGAAAGAACTCTCTCCGAACAAGAAGCTCCTCTATCTCACCGGGGTATTCCTTGCGGCGTACTTCATCCCCTGGGGAGCCCCCCGGGTGGCCGGCGCCGTCCAGGAAGCCTTCCTCATGCTCTCGGAGTACGCGCAGCAGCACGTGATCCTCTGCCTGATACCGGCCATGTTCATCGCCGGGGCCATCACCGTCTTCCTGAACCAGCAGGCGGTCATGAGCTACCTGGGACCGGACGCCAAGCGGGTAACCGCCTACGGGGTGGCCTCGGTCTCCGGGGCCATATTGGCGGTCTGTTCCTGCACGGTCCTGCCCATCTTCAAGGGCATCTACAAGAAGGGCGCCGGGCTGGGGCCGGCCGTGGCCTTCCTCTACTCCGGGCCGGCCATCAACATCCTGGCCATCGTCCTTTCCGCCAAAGTCTTCGGCTGGAAACTGGGACTGGCCCGAGCCGTAGGCGCCGTTCTGTTCTCCATCATCATCGGCTTGGCCATGGCGTTGATCTTCCGGAAGGACGACGCGAAGAGAGCCGCCGACGCCCGCATGTTCGCGGGGCCTTCGGAGAAACCGTCCCGCAGCCTGGGACAGATGGTCGTCTACATGGCCAGCATGATCGGCATCCTGGTCTTCCTCAACTGGGCCAGTTCCAAGGGCGGCAGCGCGTTTTGGGATGCGATCTATTCCGCCAAATGGTGGATCTCCGGCGCCTTCGCGGCTGTTCTGGCCTATACGGTCGTTCGATGGTTCCAGAAGGAGGAACGGATCGACTGGGTGATCGCCACCCGGGATTTTTCCCTCCAGATCCTTCCTCTCCTCTTCGGAGGGGTCCTGGTGGCGGGGTTCCTGCTGGGCAGGCCGGGGCACGACGCCTTGATCCCCAGCGCATGGATCGGCGGCCTTCTGGGCGGCAACTCCCTGTTCTCCAATCTGTTCGCTTCGGTCGCCGGGGCGCTCATGTACTTCGCGACCCTGACGGAGATCCCCATCGTCCAGGGCCTCTTGGGGTCCGGCATGGGACAGGGCCCCGCTCTGGCCTTGTTGCTTGCGGGCCCCAGCCTCTCCCTGCCGTCGATGCTGGTCATCGG
Source organism: Treponema sp. (assembly GCA_012517645.1). Taxonomy (GTDB): domain Bacteria; phylum Spirochaetota; class Spirochaetia; order Treponematales; family UBA12059; genus JAAYUR01. Next base: position 13,170 of record JAAYUR010000541.1, on the reverse strand, counting down.
GGGGGAACTGGGCTGGAAGAAGACCCTGACCTACGTGGGTCTGGTGGTCGCTCTTTCGACCGCCGCGGGACTCGCGTTCGGCGCCGCGGTCTGAGGTGTCGACCGGTCCTGCCCGGCGGTCCGGGCCGGACGCCGGTCCCGCGGGTCAACTCCGTTTCGATCGCCCGGCGGAGCAGCGGACGCCGGCCCCGGGCGGCCGGATCTCGTCCGGGGATCCGTGGTCCCGCATCCCTTTCTCGATGCAGTCGACCAGGTGGCTCACGCAGTCGCAGACGATGGAGTACCGGCTGAACTGCCCCTCCCGCACGTCCCGCACGAGGCCCACCCGTTTCAGGACAGCCAGATGCTTGGACACGGTGGTGATGTCGGAGCCGACGGCCTCCGTTAGCTCCCCGACGCAGCGGGGAGCCTTTTCCAGCATCTCGATCATAAGGAGACGGGAAGGATGAGCCAGGGACTTGAGGATGGACGCCCTGCGCAGAAGCCGTTCCCGATCCGGAATCTCCATGTTCCATCACCATCCTGATTGGCGATTCGGCCAAAAATTGCTTGACACATTTGGCCTTTCAGCCAATAATAAGGCGAATTCCGTCGTCTGTCAATGCTTCAAGCCAAAGGAGCATCTATGAGCGATACACCGAAAGCCGGGCTGGGATTTTTCGCTAAGTACCTCTCCCTGTGGGTCGCCCTCTGTATAGCCCTGGGGGTGGCGATCGGATACTTCCTGCCCGGGGTTCCCGCCTTCCTGGGGAGGTTCGAGTACGCCAAGGTGTCCATACCCGTGGCGATCCTGATCTGGCTCATGATCTACCCCATGATGCTCAAGGTGGACTTCACCAGCATCAAGAACGCGGGCCGGAAGCCCAAGGGACTCGTGGTCACCCTGGTCGTCAACTGGCTCATCAAGCCCTTCACCATGTACCTGATAGCCTGGTTCTTCCTCAAGGTCGCGTTCAGGGCCTTCATTCCCTCCGACCTCTCGACGGAGTACCTGGCCGGCGCCGTGCTCCTGGGGGCCGCGCCCTGCACCGCCATGGTCTTCGTGTGGTCCTACCTTTCCGACGGGGATCCCGGCTACACGGTGGTTCAGGTGGCGGTGAACGACCTGGTCATCCTCTTCGCCTTCACCCCCATCGTGGCCTTCCTGCTGGGCGTCAGCGACGTCCGCGTCCCCCTGGACACCTTGATCCTCTCGGTGGTGCTCTTCGTGGTCATACCCCTGGGATTCGGCGCCCTGACCCGCTCCCGGCTTATCCGGAAGCGCGGCAAGGAGTGGTTCGACGGGGTCTTCGTCCGGAAGTTCGACGGCATCACCGAGGGCGGCCTTTTGCTCACCCTGATCATCCTTTTCGCATTCCAGGGGGAAGTCATCCTCAAGAATCCCATCGCGATCCTCCTGATCGCCGTGCCCCTGGTTCTCCAGACCTACTTCATCTTCTTCATCGGGTACGGCTGGGCCAAGGCCTGGAAGGTCCCCTACGAGGTGGCCGCTCCCGCGGGGATGATCGGGGCGTCCAACTTCTTCGAGCTGGCCGTGGCCGTGGCCGTGAGCCTCTTCGGCCTCTCCTCGGGCGCGGCCCTGGCCACGGTGGTGGGGGTGCTGGTGGAGGTGCCCGTGATGCTGTCCCTGGTCCGGATCGCCCGGGCGACCCGTTCCCGGTTCCCGGCCGCCGCGGCGGCGGAAGCCGAGCTCGCGCCCTCCCGCGCGAAGTAGCCGGCGGTCCCGCGAAGGAGGCGCTCGATGTCCAGCCGGGCCCGCGTCGCGACGGATTTTTCGAGCGTCACGGGCGCCCTTCCCCGGACGGAAGGGATTCTCAACCTCACCCCCTCGGAGGCCGCCCGGATGCTCCGGAACGCCGGGTTCACCAACATCGCGAAGATGGCGGGCGGCATGATCGACTGGGACCGGGAGGGCCTCCCGGTGAGGAGGGATCCCCTGTACGAGCTATCCGGCCAATGCGCGTGCAAGCTGAAGACCCGTACGGGCAAGAACCCCCTCCTGGACAACCATGCGGTCGTGATAGACTCGTCAAAAGAGGAGGCCCAATGAAGCGTGTCCTCTTCCTGTGCGTCCACAACTCCGCCCGCAGCCAGATGGGGGAGGCCTTCCTCAAGCGCCTCGCGCCGGATCGCTTCGAGGCGGAGAGCGCGGGGCTGGAGCCCGGGGCGCTCAATCCCTACGTGGTCCGGGCTATGGCGGAGGCCGGAATCGACATCTCCCGCAATCCCACCAAGAGCGTCTTCGACCTGCACGCCCGGGGAGCGGCCTTCGACTACGTGATCACCGTCTGCTCCAAGGAAGCCGCCGAGCGCTGCCCGATCTTCCCGGGAAAGGCGGAGCGGCTTCACTGGCCCTTCGAGGATCCCTCCTCATTCCGGGGAAGCGACGAGGAGATCCTGGCCCGGGTCCGCACGGTGCGGGACGAGATCGAAAAGGCCGTCCGGGATTTTATCGCCGAGCGGGGTTGACGATCCGAAGGGTAGCCGGCACGGCCGGGTAGACCGTCCGATGCGCCGAAGGCAACGAACTGTAAACGGAATACTGTGAGGATTGTGTCCATGGTGCTTCCGGCTTTCACCTGTCCGATCTGCTCCCAGCCCCTAGAGCGCCGTGCCGTATCGGCGGTCTGTCTATACTGCGGCGTCGAGGACGGCCCCGGAGAGCCAGGGGCTCCTCCTCCATGGCGCTGTCCTTCCGGGCACTACATCTGCCCCGAGTGCCGTTCCGCCCAGGCTTCCGATGTGATAACCCGCTCCGTAGGGCACCTGGACGCATGGAGTCCGATCCGGATCGCGGATCTCCTGATGTCCCACCCCGCCTTCCGCCAGGAAGCCTATGGACCGGACCACCACGGAATACCCGCCTTCGCGGTGCTCTCGGCCCTCCGCGGAGCGAGCCTCTGGGATGGGTCGAACGCCCGCATCCTGGCAGCGGTCCGAAGGGCTCGGTCCGTTCCCTCCGGATCCTGCTACCTGTCCGGTTCCTGCGGCGCCTGCGCCGCGGCGGGGGCTGCGGTATCCACCGTCCTGGGCCTCGACATTCGGGACCGACGGAGGGGGGAAGCCCTTCAGGCGGTAGCTCTGTGTACCGGGAGTTTGGCGGACACGGGCGGACTTCGATGCTGCAAGGAAGCGGTCTACGCCTCCATCCAGGCTGTCTTGAAGGTATTGGCTTCATCGCTTGCCATCCCGGCGGAGCTCAGGGAATCCGAGGTCCGCTGCTCCTTCCACTCCGACCTCAAGGACTGCAAGGGCCCGACATGCCCCTATCACCCGGACCATAAGCCCCTCCGCGGCGCCGGATCCTCCTTCCCGGAGGGTGCCCGGCCATGAGCCGGGCCCGCCTTTTGGAGGACGGGGAACTGGATCCCCCCCGCCATTTTTCCGTGGAGGAGGCGGTCCTCCGGTGCGTGGACGAGGGCGTTTCCCCCCCAACCCTCCGGATACGCCGTTCCCGGCCCGCCCTCTGGATCGGCCTCTACCAGACCCCCGAAGAGGACGTGAACCTTACCCGCGCTCGGGATCTCGGGATCCCGGTGATCCGGAGGCACAACCCGGGAGGCGCGGTTTATCAGGATTCAGGAACCCTCTGCTACTCTCTCTTCTTTCCCAAGTCCTTCATTTCGGACCGTTGGAAGCTCCGGGACGCCGAAGAGCTCTATTCCCTGTTCGGAGCGGCGGCTGTCCGGGCCTTGGAGAAGTTCGGCGTTCGAGCCGCCGTTTCCCCGGTCAACGATGTCGTCGTCGCAGGTCGTAAGGTCTACGGATCCGCCCAGGTGGAGCTGTATTCCGCCTTCGTACATTCGGGCACCTTTCTGCTGTCCTGCGACCTGGACCGCATGGCGGAGCTTCTGGCTCCGTCCGCCCTGAAGTATGCGGACCGGGGATTCACCAACGTCCGAGACCGGGTCATCAACCTATCAGAAGCCGTCGGCCGCCGGGTTTCAACGGAGGAGTTCGCCTCGGTCTTGGTGCCCGAGATCTCCGCCGCGGCGGGGTTCGAATTCGAACCCGGAACCTTGACCGAGCGCGAACGTGAGACGGCCGAGTACCTGTTCCAGAAGAAATACTCCACCCGGGAATGGACCTATCGAGAGGTATCGAAGACCGCCCGCATCCTCTCGGGTCGAGCCCGGAAGGGGACCGTGACCCTGGCCCTCTCCATGGAAGGGGATAGGATTTCGGGGGTGGACCTGCGCGGAGACTTTCTGGTCCCGGAATCCGGGGCGATCGAAGCCCTGGGGCGGCAGGTCCGGGGAAGAACGATCCCGGAGGCCGTCAGGATCGTGCGCTCCCTCCCCCTGCCGGGGGATCTCGCCGATACCATATCGAGGCTCCTGGAGGAACAATCTTGAGCACGAACAGAATGAGGGTCGAAGCCCTGATCGCCAGCCCCCCGACGCCCAAGTGCGAGCTTATACTAGGTATGTTGGACGAAGCCTCCGCGGCCTATCCCGAGACACTCCGCGTGGACATCTACCTGGCGGGCGAACAGCCCGGGATGACCCCGACCCGGGGCTATCAATCCTCGGAAAAACTCAAACGGGTGCCCTGCGTGTTCGTGAACGGGACCGCCCTGGCACAGGGCGAGGTCCCGGACCGGAACCGCCTCATGGCACGCATCCGGGAAGAACTCGACCGGGGACCCGGGAATTGGGAACCCTGAGTCCCGTTTGATATTCTGTTCCGGATCCTTCATACTCTCCCCGGAGGGCAACGGATGCTCGACACGGGGCGCCTGGCCGAGGACGAACGACGAGCGTACAGGATTTTCTTGATTTCCCTGCTGGGCTCCCTGGCGGTCCTGTTCACGGGGGTCTTCCTTGGATTCAACGCCCGCAACGCCGACTTCCTCCGGGAGGTGGTGCTGGAGCGGGCCCAATCCCTCTTCCGGCAGATCGTGATTACCCGTCAGTGGGCGTCCGAGTACGGCGGCGTCTACGTCCGGAAGGCCCCGGGGGTGGAATCCAACCCGTGGCTGGAGCACCCCGACCTGGCGGCCGCGGACGGATCCCTCCTGACCCTGCGCAACCCCGCCCTGATCACCCGGGAGATTTCGGAGATCGCCTCCAGCCGGGACGACTACCGGTTCAAGATCACCAGCCTCAAGCCCCTGAATCCCGGGAACGCGCCGGACGACTTCGAACAGAGGGCCCTTCGAGCCTTCGAGGCCGGCGCCCTGGAGTACCGGGAAACCGCGGACGGCCAAGCGGGCCGGGAGTTCCGCTACATGGGGGCGCTGAAGACCGAGCGCTCCTGCCTTGCCTGCCACGCCAAACAGGGGTACAGGGAGGGGGACATACGGGGCGGAATCTCCGTAACCTTCCCGGTGGACCGGCTCGAAGGGGAACTCCGGAAGAACATAGTCCTGGTCTTCGGCCTGGAGATCCTGATCGCGGCGGGAACCCTGGCCGCCGTCCTCTTTTTCGTGATCCGCCTACGGCGCCAGTTGGACCGTGTGCGCTCGGAACTGGAGCAGGCCGCCACCCGGGACGCCCTGACGGGGCTGTACAACCGACGGTACATCCTGGAGCGCTTCGTCCAGGAGGAATCCAAGTGCCGGAGGTCCGGCCAGCCCCTGGCCTGCGCCTTGGTCGACGCGGACGACTTCAAGGCGGTCAACGACCGCTTCGGCCACGCCGCCGGGGACGCGGCCCTGCGGATCATCGCGGAAAATCTCAAGAAAGGGGTCCGGGAATACGACATCCCGGGCCGCTTCGGGGGCGAGGAATTCATCATCCTATTCCCGGGCGTACGCGCCGCGGAAGCCCGGATCGCCTGCGACCGGATCCGGTCCGCCATAGAAGGAGCGCCGCGACCCCCCGGGCTGGAAAGTGCCCGGCTCACGGTCAGCGTCGGGATCTCGGATACCGTCTGCCACCATGGCGCCGGAACGGATCGGGACAGCCTGGATTCTCTGCTGTCCCGGGCGGACGAGGCTCTCTACCGAGCCAAGTCGGGGGGCAAGAACCGCTGCGAGACCTGCCCGGACGAATCCGGGGGCCCGGACCGGAATCCCGGGACGTGACCCGGATTCCCCGGCAAACTCGCCGAAGCCCCGAAGGCTTCGGCGCCGGCAAGGGGCGCGAAAGCGATTCTCGGGAAACATCGCCGAAGCCCGGATGGGCTTCGGCGCCGGCAAGGGGCGCTACCGCGCCCCTTGCCGCTACTCCAGGCCCAGTATGGGCATGCCCCTCGGGTACTCCACGCTGAAGGAAAGGGGCAGAACCGACTCCTTGCCGGCGGCGAGCTTCAGGGTCCATACGAACGTCTCGTTCTCGATCTTCCGAAAGACGTCCGTGTCCTTCGAGTAGGCCGGCGCCAGGGCCTTGACCACGATCTGCTCGTTCAGGGACACCGGGAGCTGGTCGGAGACCTCCAGGACGATGTCCCGCCTCTTGGAGTTCTTGACCCGAATCTCGTATTCCCAGGTGGTCTTGGATTTCTTGGTCAGGGCACCGGTGTTCTCGTCGAACTTGCGCAGGAGCTTCCGCTCGACCCGGATGCCCTCGTCGATCCCCAGGTCGGCCTTGAAGGAGCCGCCGGCGGGCACGGCTTCCAGGGCGGCGTCGGCCATGTAGGATCCGTCCACGTAGACGTGGGAGGGCCCGGCCAGGATGGGATAGGCGGAGTCGTTCTTCACCTCGCAGCGGAAGTAGGCGTAGGGAGAAAGCTTGGGAACCGCCGCGTAGGAGAAGGTCACGGGAAGGTCCAGGACGGCGATGGTGACGGTCCGGTCCTTGTTGTCCGAGGCCACCGTGGTGGCCCCCGGGATGGAAAAGGTCACCGCCGTGGCGCCCGTGGAAGCCAGGGCCGTGTCGATCCGCATCTCCGGGGCCGGCTCGTCCCACGCCAGGGCCGCCGAGGACTCCGCCGCGGCGCCGCGGACGCCTGCGGCGGCCGGGGCCGGGGCCGACTTGGCGGCCTCGTCCCGTCGCGCCGAGGGCGGGCTGTAGATATCCAGGTACCAGGGGGGCAGGACGGGCATAGATCCCCCCGCCTGGGGCCGGGCCGTGGACAGGGAGAGCTCGGCGCCCTCCCAGCCCTCGCCGGTGTTCTGCCGAACCAGGGCCCTATAGTGAACTGAAAGACGGGCGGATTCGGAGTCGGCCCGCAGGACGTAGTCGGGGCGCCAGGAGGGACCGGCTACGATATAGGAGAGCTCCAGGACCGCCTTGGTGGGAGCCGAGGCGTCCAGGACGAGCTCCGCCTCGGTGACGGAAAGGCGGGTTCCGGAGCCCAGGTTCCGGATCTCCCGGTTCACCCGGTCGATCTCCGCCTGAAGGGCCTGGACCTCCCGGCGGGAGGTCCGCACGGTCTCGTTCAAGGCCGCGTTCCGCTGGCGGTGGAAGTCCAGCATCCTGGCCCAGGAGGCGGGATCCAGGGGCAGTGACTCGGAGTTCCCGGCGTTGGTGGTCAGGCGTTTGGCCATGTCCGCCAGGAAAGTCCGCTCCGCCTCGGCCTCCCGGATCCGGTCGTTGACCAGGGCCAGTTTGTCCTCCAGGCCGCGCTTCTCGTTCTCCAGGGCCGTGAGCTGGGCGGACACGTCCCGGGTTCGCTGGCGGGTTGCCACGCGGACATCCCGCAGGGTAAAGGCGCCCTTGCCGGAAACCTGTACGCTCGCGGGGTCAACCGCGGAAGGCAGGTCCCCGAACAAGACCGTGGACTCCCCTTTGAAGAGGCTCACCTCGGCCCGCCGGGTCACCAGGGCCCGGTCTCCGTACACCGTCACCTTCACCACCCTGGACGCCGCGGTCTCCTGGGCGTTCAGGCTAACGGCCAGGGCCAGGCCCGCCAGGATCACCAGACAACGTCGATTTCGCATGGTTCCACCTCCCGGATGGATGTCCTTAAGAGAGCGCCCCGGAGCCGTCAAACCCCGGGCCCCGTCTCGTAGAAGCGGCGCAGGGCCGCGGTCATGAAATCGTGGTCATAGGACCCCGCGGTTTCCCGGATGGAGTGCATGGCCAGGAGCGGGGACCCCACGTCCACGGTCCGGATCCCGCTGAGGGCGGAGGAGAGGGGGCCGATGGTCGAGCCGGGGGTCATGTCCGCCCGTACGGCGAACTTCTGGCAGGGCACCGCCGCGTCCTCGCAGTACGCCCGGAACCGGGCCTCCGAATCCGCGTCCGTGGCGTACTTGAAGTTGGCGTTGGCCTTGACGGCGGGGCCCCCGTTCAGGACCGGGGAATACTCCTCGTCGTACTTGTCCTGGTAATTGGGATGCCAGCCCTGGGCGGCGTCCACGGACACGCAGAACGAGGCGGCCAGGGCGCGGAAAAAGCCTTCGTCGTCGCAGCCGGTTCGTGCGCAGATCCGGGCCAGGACATCCCGTAAAAAGAGTCCGTCCGCCCCCTGCCGGGTCCCGGAGCCGATCTCCTCGTTGTCGAAGAAGACCGCGACCTGGCCGTGGGCTCCCGGAGGCGCCGCATTGAAGGCGGCCAGGATGGCGTGGCAGCCCGCCAGGTTATCGATCCGCCCGGAGTTGATCAGCTCCCCGTCCCGGCCCAGGATCACGGCCCGGGAGGCGTCCACCAGGAAGAGCTCGGCCCCGAGGATATCCCGGACTGCGACCCCCAGATCCCGGGCCACGACGCCCAGGGCCCAAGGTTCCCCGCCCTCTCCGCCCCGGCGGTCGGGAAGAGGCGCGGCCGCCAGGGCGGGCAGGTGGTTCTGGGCGTTGTACTCGCACCCCTTGTTCACATCCCGGTTGAGGTGGATGGCCAGGTTCGGAATGACCGCGACGGGTCCCGCGGGGTTTACCAGCCTAAGCTCCGGCCGTCCTCCCGGCCCCCGGACCGCCGCCCGGCCCGCAAGAGCCAGGGGCCGATCCAGCCAGCTGGACAGGATGGGCCCTCCGTAGACCTCAACGGCAACCCGGTCCCCCGCCCTATGCCGGAGGGATTTCTCCGGGCGGACGCGAAGGGCCGGGGCGTCCGTGTGGGCCCCCGCCAGGGCGAAGCCCCGCCGGGCGGGGGAATCCCCGCCTACCCGGAAGGCGACGATGCCGGAACCGTTGCGGACGACATAGTAGGTCTTGCCGGGTTCCAGAGTCCACTCGCTCCGCTCGTCCAGGACCGCGGCTCCCCGGGCCTGGAGGGCCGCGGCAAGGGCGTCGGCCGCGTGGAACTGGGTGGGAGAGGCGTCCAGGAAGTCGCATAGGCTCTTTACGGAAACGGCGGGCATGGCAGCTCCTGCGGTCGGATTCTTCCGTGAAGGGTATCACCCCCGAGGCCGTCTTTCAAGGAAGGCTCGTACGGGAGCGGAAGTAGGCTCGGACCAGAAGGGCGCGGATCTCGTACGCTCGGGCCCTCAGGTCCTGCCGGGGACCGGAGGCTTCCCGGATCAGGACCTCCCGGGCGGCCTCGGGGGAGAGCCCCCTCCGCCGGACCAGGTGTTTGACCCGGAGCAGGGCGATAAGCTCCGACTCGGAGTATTCCCGCCGACCGGACTCGCTGCGCCGGGGGGATACGAGGGGTACGGCCCGTTCCCAATACCGGATCACGTGGGCCTTTTCCCCCAGGAGCCTCTCCACCTCCCCGATCGAATAGGAACGCACGGCCCTACGCCCGGTCCGCCTTCCAGGAGGAGGAGCCCCGGACCTCCAGACCCACGGGGATCAGGGAGAACCCCAGGTCGGAGCGGATCTTGTTCTTGAGGTACGAGAGGTAGGACTCGCCGACGGCCTCCGGGCGGCTGGCGAAGATGATGAACTTGACGGGGTTGATCCCGGACTGCACGGCGTACCGGAGCTTGAACCGGGTTCTGGGCCCCAGAGGGGGCGGATAGGCCGCAACCCAGTCCTCCACGGCCTTGTTCAGGGCGGAGGTTTCGATCTTTCGGGTGAGCTGACCGAAGACCGCCACCAGGGTGTCCAGGAGCTTCGGGATTCCCGTACCCTCCTTCGCGGACAGGGGCAGGACCGGGGCAAAGGCCATCTGGCCGAAAAAGTAGCGGAGCTTGTCCCGGGAGGCCTCGAAGGAGTTCTTCATATCCGGCATCGTATCCCACTTGTTCAACGCGAAGACCAGGCCCCTCCCCTTCTCCACCGCCCGGGCAGCTATCTTCTTGTCCTGGTCCGTGAGCCCTTCCCGGGCGTCGATCATCAACACCACGATGTCGCAGTCCTCGACGGTCCGTATGGCCCGGTTCACGGAATAGTACTCCACGTCCTCCCGAACCTTCTTTTTCCTGCGGATCCCCGCCGTGTCCAGGAAGGTGACGCGACGCCCCTTCCAGGTGGTCGACCCTTCCACCACGTCCCGGGTGGTTCCCGCGATCTCGCTGACCAGGGACTTCTGCTCACCAAGGAGGCGGTTCAGGAGGGTGGACTTGCCCGTGTTCGGCTTTCCCAGGATGGCGACCCGGACGTCGTCGTGGAGGTCTTCCTCCCCGGTCACCCGGGAAAAGTCCAGGCGGGCGATGATCCGCTCCACCAGCTCGTCCACGTTCCGGCCGTGCTCCGCGGAAACAGCCACCAGCTCCCCAAAGCCCAGCCGGGCGAACCCGTAGGCCAGGGGGTCCCGTTCCGGGCTGTCCGCCTTGTTGACCACCAGGATGGTCCGATCCGCCCGCCTGCGGAGCCGGGCGGCCAGCTCCTCGTCCTCCGGGGTCAGGGCCGTGGCGTCCACCAGGAACAGGATGAGGTCCGCCTTGTCCAGGACGGCCACGGACCTATGGGACACCAGGTCGTTCATGTCGGACCGTTCCAGGGTCACGCCCCCGGTGTCCACCAGGATGATCCTGCGGTCCGTTCCGGGCAGGACGCACTCGGCGTCCACGGGATCCCGGGTGACCCCGGGGCTTGGATCCGTGATGGCCCTGCGCTTCCGGAGCAGACGATTGAACAAGGTGGATTTCCCGACGTTCGGCCGTCCCGCGACGACCACGACGGGGAGATTCGTGTACCGTATCCGGGCCGAGGGATTCGGCGGATCCAGGGGTTTTTCTTCCTGCATGGCTTCCTTGCCGCCTTCCGGCGGTGTCGTTACGATCCGGCCGGATCAGTCTGTCGAAATAGGCCCGCCTCCGGGTCTATACGGTCCTTGAGACAGCGCTCCACATCCGAGGCCGACTCCATGGCCAGGACTTCCCGGGCCAGGGCGGCGGCCTCGCTGAAATTCGCACTCCTGAGCAGGCGCTTGATCTCCGGGATGCTTACGCTGGACATGGAGAACTCGTCCAGACCCAGGCCTAAAAGCACCAAGGCCGCGTAGGGATCGGCCGCCATCTCGCCGCACATCCCCACCGGGATGCCCGCGGCCTTGCCCGCTTCGATGGTGGTCTTGATGAGGCGCAGGACCGCGGGGGGGAAGGGCTGGTGGAGGTAGGCCACCTTCTCATTGCCCCGGTCCACGGCCAAGGTATACTGGATCAGGTCGTTCGTACCGATGGAGAAGAACGCCGCCCTCTTGGCGAGGATATCCGCGACCAGGGCCGCCGAGGGGACCTCGATCATGATCCCCACGGGTATGTCCTCCCGGAAGGGAACGCCCGCGGCGCGGCATTCGGCCTTGGCCCGGTCCAGGAGGGCCAGGGCCTGGTCCAGCTCCGAGGGCACCGAGATCATCGGAAACATGATCCGGGCGTCCCCCTCGGGGGAGGCCCGCAGGATTGCCCGAAGCTGGGTAAGGAAGAGATCCTCCCGGGAAAGGCAGAGCCGGATCGCCCGCCAGCCCAGGAGGGGGTTTTTCTCCTCCCGGCCCGAGAGCTCCGGCAAGGCCTTGTCCCCGCCGAGGTCCAGGGTACGGATGGTCACGGGGCGGCCTTCCATGGACTTGAGGACGGAACGGTAGGCCCGGTACTGCTCCTCCTCCAAGGGTATGCGGCCGGGTTGGAGAAAGAGGAATTCGGAACGGAAGAGCCCCACCCCGTCGGCCCCGTGCCTTCGGACGGTCTCCACCTCCTCGGGGATCTCGATGTTGGCCTTTACCAGTACGGTCCGGCCGTCCTTGGTCCGGACGGGGAGGTTCCCGGAGGCCAGGAGGGTCTTTTCCCTCTCGATATCCCGGGAACGGACCTGCTCGTACCGGATCAGGGTGGACTCGTCGGGTTCCACCACGACCCGGCCCTTGCGTCCGTCCACGACCACGACATCCCCGTTGCGGAGGTTTCGGGTCGCTCCCGCGACCCCCAGGACGGCGGGGATCTCGAAGGCCCGGGCCAGGATGGCCGCGTGGCTGGTCTTGCCGCCGCCGTTCAGGACCAGGGCCTTCACCGCCCGCTTGTTCATGGCGATGATGTCCGAGGGAAGGAGGTTGTGGGCGACGAGGATCACCTCCTCCTCCAGATCGGAGAGGGTGAACCGCTCCCGGAACATGAGATGGTTCAGGATCCGCTTGGTGACGTCCCGGATATCCGCCACCCGGTCCTGCAGGTAGGGGTCCTGGACGCGGGAGAGCTGTTCGATGAGCTCCTGCTCCCGCTGGAAGACGATCCACTCAATGTTCCGCAGGGATTCCCGCAGGGAGGCCTCCAGGCCCTCCATAAGCTCGGGGTCCTCCAGCATGAGAAGGTGGGAGTCGAAGATCGCGGAATGGGCGGGACCCATCTCGTTCAGGGCGCGGTCCCGCAGCTCCGTGATCTCCCCCCGTGCCTTGCCTACGGCCTTCTGGAACCGGTCCCACTCGGAATCCACGTCCGAGGTGCGGATATAGTAATTCGGTATGGAAACATCCTCGTCCTCGAGGAAGAGAAAGGCTTTACCGATGGCGATCCCCGGGGAAACCGGGACTCCGTTCAATTCTATCATTGGGCGTATTTTAGCGTACCCCTGGAGGGGTGTCAAACCATGCGCCACGACGCACCGGCCTCCCGGCGTCCGGGCGGTGGACAAATCCGCGCCGGCCTCTCAATTCAGGACCAGCATCGGGTTGACGGTGCGGCCGTTCTTGAGGACCGTGAAGTGGAGGTGGCTGCCCGTGGAATACCCCGTGGTTCCCACGGTCCCGATCCGGGTTCCGATGGAAACCGACTGCCCCTTGCGGACGTCGATCCGATCCAGGTGGGCGTACATGGAGGAGTACCCGGAGTGGTGGGACAAGATGACGTAGTTGCCCGAGACAGCGTTGTACCCCGTGACGGAAACCCGGCCCTCCATGGCGGCCCGGACCGGGGCACCATGGGGGGCGCCGATATCGATCCCCGTGTGGAAGCTCCGGGTTCCGGAGA
>JAAYUR010000309.1 GCA_012517645.1 Treponema sp. | reverse complement strand
GGCGACCAGAGCGTCCGCGCCTTCCGCCCGGGCCGCACGGAGGAGGAGCTTCTGCTCCAGGATGCTCGGCGGACCGAAGCGAGGGAAATCCCGCTCCGAGCCGTCCGGGAGGATCAAGCGAGGCCGGGAACCCGTGGTCTTGGCCAGGACGCGTCGGCCGCTTCCGCGGAGGGCCGCGGCGATCAGGCGGACGACGCTGGACTTGCCCCGGGTGCCGGTCACCCCGATCCTGAGGGGGACGGAGCCGCGGTCGCGGCGCACCCCCTCGGCTTCGAGGGCGAGGGCGGCAAGGTAGAAAAGGAACAGAGCGGCTGTGACGAGGAGGGTTCCCACGGGGAAACAGTATCCGGCCGGGGTAGTCTTGTACAGGTCGAAGCGGTCCTTTTAAGGCCGGGACCGCTTCCGCTGAGGCCTATTCCCTCAGGCCGGCGTTCTTCCGGATCTCCCGGAGGACCCTGCGGAGATCCTCCAGGGTGTAGGGCTTTTCCAGGCAGTACTCGAATCCGCTCTCCCGGGCGCGCTCCTCCGCCTCCGCCCCGGATACGGCCACCAGGGGGATCCGGATCCCCGCCGACCGGATCCGCCGAGCCGCCTCGAATCCGTCGACCCCGGGCATGGCCAGGTCCAGGAGGGCCGCGTCGTAGCCCCCCGCAAGGATGCGGGCAACGGCTTCCCCGCCCCCGCCCACCGAGTCGGCGTCCCAGCCCGCATGGGCCAGCATTCGGACCAGGATATCCCGGTTTTCGAGGTCGTCGTCCGCGACCAGGGCCTTCATCCCGGCGTCCCGAGGTGTTCCGGTTATTCCGAGGGATCGATGGTGTAGAGGGTCCCTTCCCGGGACATCTCCACCCTCATCGACGTGCGTCCGCGAAGGCGGGCCTGGTAGAAGATCTCCAACTCCTGGAGCTCCGTGTCCGTGCGGTTCGGATCATGGTGGAAGAGGAGCAGGCGCTTTACCCCGGCCTTGTGGCCCGCGTTGATGGCGTGCTCGAAGGACGAGTGGCCCCAACCGACCTTCCCGGAAACGTACTCCTTGGCGGTGTACTGGGTATCGTGGACCAAGAGGTCCGCTCCGGCCATGAAGCCCAGGATCTTTTCGTTCTGCTCCCGGGCGGCCTCCTCCCCCTCCCGGGCGTAGGCCTCGTCGTACTGCGGATCCGAGGGGTCCGTGGGAAAGACGTTCCGGAAGGGCTCGTTGTCGTAGAGGGTGACGAAGCTCCGTCCCCGGTACTCGAAGCGGTAGCCCAGGCAGAGGATGGGATGGTTCAAGTACTTGGTGGTGACCCAGATCCCGTCCCCCAGGTCGAAGGTGGCCTCCTTGATCTGCTCGTAGGTGATCTTGGCGGCCAGTTCCTCCTGGCGCACGGGCCAGTACCGATAGGACAACTGGGAGCCGATGACCTTCTCGAGGGGATCCTCCTCGTAGGTGATGGGCCCCCGGATTCTAAGCTCCGTGCCGGGTACATAGATGGGAGTGAACATGGGGAAGCCCATGATGTGGTCCCAGTGGGTGTGGGTTATGAAGATGTCCGCGGAGATCGGCCCCTTGGGGAAGTCGGTGCGCATGAGCGAGTCGCCCAGCTGGCGTATCCCGGACCCGGCGTCGATGATGATGAGCCGTTTCCCGCACCGGACCTCGATGCAGGAGGTGTTGCCGCCGAATTCGACG
>JAAYUR010000150.1 GCA_012517645.1 Treponema sp. | reverse complement strand
TGCGGGTCCGGGAGCAGTACGAAGTGAAGCCCCTCCGGGACGCGGCGCCCGGAGACCGGATCCTTCGACGCGGTCTTCGTCCTCGGGGAGCTGCACAACCACCCGGACTGGCGGGACTGCGTCGCCGAGATCTCCCGGGTCGCGAAACCCGGGGGCCTCTTCGTCATCGAGGAGCTTTCCGCCGAATCCTTCGAGTACGCCCTGGGAAGATACTTCCGCGACCGGACCGAGCACGACTACGGATCGATGCTCCGGCTCAAGGAATTCGTCGACCGGGTACGGGCGTCGGGCTTCGAGATCCTGAGGCTCCGGAAACCCGTGCCCTTCGGACTGTTCAAGTACTTCGTCCTGGCCGCCCGGAGGAACGAGGCGCCCCGGTAGTGGTACGAACCTTGTGAAGCCCTGGACCGAGAATCCAGGGCGGACCCCCTGGTCGTGCTTCTGGAAGATGGGGGATGGGGAAGAAACCTCTTCGCTCGAAACGAAGAGGTTTCTTCCCCAGGTTTTCACTTCATGAACAGATTCGTCAGCCTCCGCGTCGTGGCCGCGAGCCCGACCGTGATCATCCCGGTGAAATAGAGGACGTGCCAGAGTATCGAGGCGGCGAACTGCCCCAGGGTCAGACCTCGGATCAGTTCGACCCCGTGCCAGAGGGGAAACGCCTTGATGATCCCTTGGATGTACTCGGGGTACACGGTGATCGGGCAGAAGGTGGCGGAGAACAGGAACATCGGCAGCAGGAAGAAATTGATCCAATCCATCTGCTGGAAGGTGCTCATGTAGGAGGTGAGGGCCATGCCGCAGGCGGAAAAGCCGAAGGCGATGAGCAGGGAGGCGGGCACGGCCAGGACGCCCCAGGCGCTCGGGACGAGGCCCAGGGCGACCATGACCGCCAGGAAGGCCAGGGCGTAGACCAGTCCGCGCAAGAGTGCGTAGAGGATCTCGCCCAGGGCTATGTCGAGGGTACCGAGGGACGTCGCGATCATGCCCTCGTAGAGCCGGGCGAAGCGCATCTTGAAGAACACGTTCCAGGTCGAGTCGTAGATGGCCCCGTTCATGGCCGACGTGGCCAAGAGGGCCGGGGCGATGAACTCCGCGTACCGGACGGGTTTGCCCAGCGGCCCGGTCACCTCGCCCACCAGGGTCCCCAGGCCCAGCCCGAAGGCCAGGAGATAGAACACGGGCTCGAAAAAGCCGGAGACCACGACGAACCACGCGGACGTCTTCAGGGCGTACAAGGCACGGAGGACGACGGTGTGCGGACGCCCGGCGTAGATCCGCCGCATCACTTGGACAACCTCCGGCGGAAGGATCTCCACGAAAGACCGAGGCCGACGCCCAGCATCCCCGCGATGTACGCGACGTGGACAAGCGTCAGCCAGACCGGTTCGGACATCCCGTACGCGGCCGCGCGCCCCAACTGCGTCCCGTGCCACAAGGGCGATATCCAGCCCAGCCACCGCAGCCAGATCGGCAGCCCCTCCAGGGGAAAGAAGGTGCCCGAGAACAGGAACATCGGCGTGATGATGAGCCGGTTGATGATCGGGAACCAGCCGTCATCCTCCTCCAGGTTCGCCGCCACCGCCATGATCACGGAGCCGAACGCGAGGCCCGACAGGACGGCGGCCGGCATGGCCAAGAAACCATAGCCGGAGGGGGAAGCTCCGAAGGCCGCCAGACAGCACCAGAACACGGCCACGGTAAAAACGATCCGGAACCCCGCGGCAAGGAGGACGCCGTTCACCACCTGCCGGGCGTCGATCGGAGTCGCGTTCATGGCCCAGAACTCCCGCGTCCACTTGAAGCCCCCCATGACCGGGTACGAGCATTCCTCGAACGCCACGGTGAGGGCGGCGCTCACCAGGAGGGCCGGTCCTACGAAGACGAGGTACGCCACGCCGCCGATACCCGGGGCTCCGGCGTTCGAGTCGATGTAGGAGCCGATGCCCACGCCCAACGCGAACAGGTAGAGGACGGGGTTGAACACGCTGCCGGCGATGATGGAACCCAGGTATGCCCGCATCGTCCGCAGGCGATGTTCCGTCACGTACCAGGTTCCGTAAGCCATGCTCCGGGCGCTTCGGCGCCGCCCGAAGTAGGCCGACGCGCCGGCGTGGACGCTTATCGCGTCGCTGATCGAGTCGCTCATTCGTTCAGGCTCCGGCCGGTCAGCCTGAGGAACACGTCCTCGAGGCTGGAACGGCGGACCAGGGAGGTCAGGGGACGGAGGCCTCGTTCCACGATGCGGGCAAGGTCCTCCTCGCCCGTGTCGGTATAGATGAGAATGCGATCCGGCAGGACCTCGATGCGGTCTCCGAAATCCCGCAGCTCCCCGGCCAGGACGGCGTTCCTGTCCGAACCGAAGCGGAGCTCCACCACTTCGCGGCTCGAATACTCCCGGATCAGCCCGGCGGGGGTTCCCTCCGCCATGATCTTCCCCTTGTCCATGACGATGAGCCGGTCGCAGAGCTGCTCCGCCTCGTCCATGTAGTGGGTGGTTATCACCAGGGTGACCCCGGCTTCCTTCAACCGGAACAGCCGATCCCAGAGTATGTGCCGGGCCTGGGGATCGAGCCCCGTCGTCGGTTCGTCCAGCAGGAGGATGTCGGGCTCGTTGATCAAGGCCCGGGCGATGGTGAGCCGCCGCTTCATGCCGCCGGAAAGGGTGTCCACCTTGGCCTTGGCCTTTTCCGTCAACTGGACGAACTCGATCAGTTCGTCCGCCTTGGGCCCCAGGAATTTCATGGGCAGTCCGAAGTAGCGGCCGTAGACGAGGAGGTTGTCCCGGACCCGGATCTCGACGTCCAGATTGTCCTGCTGGGGCACGACCCCCAGGTGGCCGCGTATGTCCGGTCCGTATTCGTTGGGGTCCATCCCGAGGATGGAGAGCTCCCCGCCCGTCCGCCTGGACACGCTGGCTATCATGCGCATGGTCGTCGACTTGCCCGCGCCGTTGGGACCCAGGAGGCCGAAGGCTTCCCCCTTCCGGACCTCGAAATCCACGGAGTCCACCGCCCGGACCTCGCCGAAGTCCTTGGTGAGCCCCCGGGCTTTGATCATTATATCGTCATGGTTTTCCATCCGCACAGAATCCCGATTTGAGGGGGGATTGTAAAGCCGTGCTTGGTCCGCCCCGGACCTATCCGGAATCCGGCCGGCCGCGCTTCCCCCGCCCGGCCTCGTACAGGCCGATCCAGTCCCGGACGCTCATCTTCCCCAAGAGCCGGGCTATCAGGTCGTGGGGGATCTCGTCGTAGTACTTGAACCGGACGCAGCTCTTTCCGATGTCGACCTTGTGCCTTGAGACTTTCGAGTACTCGACCTTGAACCACTCGAGCAGGTCCGGCCGGGCGTACATACCCATGTGGTAGAAGTTGATGGAACCCTTCTGGGCGGCCAGGGCCAGGAAGGGCAAGGGATCCTCGGGATTGCAGTGGTAGCCCGCGGGGTACAGGGAGTGCGGCACCACGTAGCCGATCATCCCGTAGCTGATCCGCTCCTCCAGGCCCTCCGGAAGTTTTTCAAGGATGGTCTGCCGGAGTTTTTGATACGGCTCCTTCTGATCGGAAGGCAGGGAATGCAGGTACTCCTCCACCGTCATGATCCCTCCTCGGAACGCGAGTCGATGCGGTAAATTATATTACTATTATGATAATATTCAATTCCCGTACGGGCCCGGACGTTCCGGTACGGCGCCCAGCCGGATCACCCAGCCCGCCGGACGCTCCGGATCCCGCTCGATCCGGCCCCCGGCCTGCCGGGCCAGGAGGGTGACCAGCTGGAGGCCGAGGGTTTTCGGATTCTCCAGGGACAGGTCCGCCGGGAGGCCGGGGCCGTCGTCGGAATACGTCAGGCTCCACCCGGATTCCCCGTCCGGACGGATCTCCAGTTCCATGGCGCAGCCTCCCCGATCCCAGGCGGCGTATTTCAGGGAGTTCGTGATGAGCTCGTTCAACACGAGGCCGAAGGGGATCGCACGGTCCATCCCCAGGGAGAGGGGCTCCCCGGAGACGGTGAACCGGGACGCCCCCGCGGTCTCCGCGTAGGAGGAGATGAGGCTGCCCGCCAGGGACCGGGCGTAATCCGCCAGGTCGATGTCCGCCAGGTTGCGCTCCTCGTAGACCTCCGCGTGCACCAGGGCCATGCTCCGGATGCGGTTCTCGCTGTCCCGGAGGGCCGCCCGGGCCCGCTCGTCCTCGACGTTCCCCGCCTGCAGGCTCAGGAGGCTTGCGGTCACCTGGAAGTTGTTCTTGACCCGGTGATGGACCTCCCGCAGGAGGGTCTCCTTCTCCCGGAGGGAGGCGGCAAGGCACTCCTCGCTCTGGCGCACCTTGCGGTACGCCAGGGCGATGACCGCCAGAGAGCCCGCCAGGACCGCGGCGACCGCCCCAAGCCCGACCACGATCCAGAAGGCCGCGGGGTCTCGCTCGTACAGCCGCGGCGGCCGGTACGCGACCTGGGCGCCCGCAGGCAGACGGTTGGGGGGGATCCGGAACCGCTTGAGCTGGCGCCAGTCCAGGATCACCGGAGGGGATGGGACATCGCTGACCGGGATGGCCCCGGGACTCTCCCCCCGCAGGATGCGCAGGGCCATGCGGCCAGCCTCCCGGCCCTGGGACAGTCCGGAGGTCAGGGCGCCTCCGACGATTCCGTGTCCCAGGAAGAAGTCCCAGAGGCTAAACACGGGCCCCGAGGCCGCGGAACTGACCCGGGACGCCACATCCCGGCTGGACCACTCCTCCCCGGCCCCGTCCCGGGAATAGGGTAGAAGGAGGACCGCGGTGGTCGCCGGAAGCCCGACCGCCGTCCGTAAAACTTCCCGGAACGGAGCGTCCGGGAAGGAGGTTATCGGCAGGGGAAAGCGCATGGACTCCGCGGCCATGAGGAGCTCGTGCAGGGTCTTGGGCCCCGTCGTCGTCTGGTCCGAGAGGACCTTGACTTCCCGGGTCTCCGGGAAGAGCTCCAGGATCAGGCGGAGGGTGGACTCGTAATCGATACGCTCCACTACCCCCGTGACCCGGTGCCGCACCCGGGCGATGGAGGTCGCGGAAAAATCGTTCACCCCCGTGAAGACCCAGGGCACGGAGCCGAAGATTCTGTCCCCGTGTTCCAGCATGAACTCGAAGGCGTCGTTGTCCGAGACCAGCACCAGGTCCGGAGTAAAGCCCGAGTACCGGCGCGAAAGGTAATCCGCGAAGGCCTCCGCCCGGCCCTCATCCCAGGCCCGCTTGGCGTCCAGGAACTCGGACTTGACCCTGCAAGAAAGGTCCCGGGCCTCCTCGAGCTCCTCGTTTACCCCCTGGTTGATCAAGCGGGTCCACTCAAGGTCGTTCTGGTAGGAATGGAGGAGGACGACCTCCTTCGGAGCGCCCTGGGGAACCGCGGGACGGGGGAGGATCAGCAGGGCGAGGAGTATGAAAACCGCGCCGGACCGGACCATGGGGATAGTGTAAAGCCTGCCGGGCCGGCGGTCAAAGGGGCGCCCCGCCGGGACGCGGCCGCCGGTCGAACGGCCGTGTTCCCCCAGGCCTCGACGCCGGTCCCTTCCTTTCCCGATGTCGTCCGTTCCGACAGGTCCGAGACCGCCCGGGACAGCTCGCCCGGACCCCTTCCTCGCTACGTCCCCCCGGCCCGCCCTCGGCCTCGACCCTCCAGGAACAGCCGGACCCCGAAGGCCGCGTATACCGCCAGCATCTTGTCCACCAGGTTGGCGGGTATGCGGACCCAGAAGTTCGCGGACGCCAGGGACAATCCCGTCTCGGTCAAGGCTGCGACGATGTGATCGATCGCGACTCCCGTGTCCCCGGAAAAGACCAGGTTGGCGATGAAGCCTCCCAACAGGGCGTTGGCCAGGGTGACTAGAAGGATCGCGAGGGTGGCATGCCAAGCCCGGGAAAAGGCTCCCCGCCGAGCCATTATCCCCACGATCAGGCCCGTGGCCATGTTGCAGGCCGCGAACGGCCAGTATAAGCCCGTCATCCCGTAGACCGGCTCCATCCCCAGGTTCGTGAGAAGTCCGACCGCCATGCCCGCCCAGGGGCCCAGGATCGACGCCCCGACGGCGGTGAAGATGGAGTCCAGGAAAAGAGGGGACTTGAGGACCACGTTGTTGGTCCAACTGAACAGCAGGTTGAGGAAGGCCAGGACCGAAACGGCCGGGACCGCGATCCAGGATCGCGGGTACAGAAGCCCGGCCGCATCGATCTTCCAGGTTTTCATGAATCCATTATATACTTGAACCGTGATACGTAAAATAATCAAACACCTAGAGACCTATTCCAGCGGGGTTCTCCTGATCCTGATCCTGCTCTCCTTCCTGTACCTTCTGGCGACGACCTCCCGGTCCCGCCGGGAAACCCTGGACAAGATCGTCCGCCTGGAAACTATCCTAATCCGGGACGATCCCGGACAGGAGGACTGGCGGGAAGCTCGAAGGATCCTCGGCGGCGTCCGCGCCGGCCGGACCGACCGGAATCTCCAGGAGGCGGCGGCGGAATTCGACCGTGCCATGGACAGTCTCGGGACCCTTCCGGCCGATTCCATCGCCGTCCCGGGGTCGGAACCGCGCCGAGCCCTGCGCGGGCTCGTACGGGCCTACGCCCAGCACCTCCAGCGACGGGAAGCATCCGTGGATTCCCTCCTGGCCTTCCTGAGCGCCGGCATCGCGGTCCAATCCGCGGCCCTCATGATCTCCCTGGGCCGGGTCGGGGCGGCCCGGGCGGAGGTGCGCCACCGGGACGAGATGATCGCACTGGTCCAGAAGGTCCGGGAGGAGGAACGGCGGGGCCTGGCTTCCTATATCCACGACTCGGTCCTCCAGGACCTGGGAGGCCTGGGGCTCCGCCCCTCGGTCCGGGACGATCCCGAGGGGCGGGACCTCCTGACCGAGAGCATCGACCGGCTCCGCAGGCTCTCCTACGGGCTGGCGCCCCTGCACCTGGACCAGGCGGGCCTGGCCGCCTCCCTGCGGGAGCTCGTGTCCGAGCACCTCCGGCGGGGCGGCCCCCCGGTGGACATCGAGGAGCTGGGCTGGGACGAGTCCCGGCTGGACTCCGGGGCCCGCCTGGTCCTCTACCGGGCCGTCCAGGAAGGCCTGGCCAACGTACGCAAGCACGCCGAGGCCGGCCGGGTCGAGCTCCGGCTCGTGGGCTCCCACCCCTACCTCATCGTGACCCTCCGGGACGACGGCCGAGGCTTCGACCCGCGGTCCCGGGTAGGCCCGGCCGCCCCCGGAGGCGGAGGCCTGGGTCTGGCCCTCCTGGAGCGCCAGGTCCGGAGCCTGGGCGCGGAGTTCATCCTGGAATCCCGTCCGGGCTCCGGAACCCGGCTTCAGATCCGGTACAATCCGGGGAAGGAGAACCCGTGAACCCCCTCCGCGTCCACCTGATCGACGACCACGCCCTCTTCCGCCGGGGCATCCTGGAGATCCTGTCCAAATGGCCCGAGGTCCGGTCCGCCGGGGAGTCCGAGACCGTGGAGGACTTCCTGGACTCCCCCCTCTCCCGGGCCGTGGACGTACTGCTATTGGACCTGAGCATGGGGGAGGGCCTCAACCTGGACCGCCTGCCCGAGATCCGCTCCCGGCTCCCGGACCTCCGGGTGATCGCCCTGACCATGCACAACAAGCCCGTGCTGGTGAAGAAGGCCGTCAACGCCGGGGTCCAGGGCTACGTGGTCAAGCAGTCCCCTCCGGAGGTCCTGCGGGCCGCCCTGCGCCGTGTGTCCGAAGGAGGCCGTTACCTCGACCCCGAGCTTTCCGAAAGCCTCTACCAGCTGCTCCTCGACCCCTGCCGCGACGACCCGGCCGCCTCCAAGTACGCGGGCCTCACACCCCGGGAGCAGGAGATCTTCCGCCTCCTGGCCGAGGGCCTCTCGGCGGAGCAGATCTCCCGGAAACTCTTCATCAGCCGGAAGACCGCGGAAAACCACCGCTTCCGGATCATGCAGAAACTGGGCCTAGCCTCCATCGCCGAGCTCGTGACGTACGCCGACGAGCTGGGGGTGATCTGATCTATCCGGGGAAGACACCCCTTCTCTCGAAGTGGTTTCTTCCCCGGACCCCATCTTCCGCAAACGCTCCCGGCCCGACTGAGTGTTTCTCCCGTCTAAATTGATACGGCCGCCTCATGGCGCCCGGGCGCAACCCGGGTGTAGCATGACCTCGGCGTTCGACGCCCAGAGAAAAACCATCCGAAAGCTGATGCAAAACGATTACAAAAAACCTTCACCCGGCTTCGGCAGCAACGGCGCGGCGGACACCCCGGGTGCTTCGCCGCGCCCCGGTTTTGCGGACCTACGGCCCGAATCGGACCGGCGGCCCGGGGAGAGCCGTACCCCTCCGGATCCGTCCGCCGAATCCGCCGCTCCGCGCCCGGGCCGATCAGCGGCTTTGCCGAGCCGCCTCCGCCCGCGGCACCACGGTGCCGGTCAGGTACGCCGTGAAATCCTCCGGCTGCTGGTAACAGGGGTTGTGCCCCGAGTTCTCGAACCAGACCAGGTCCTTGACGGGAGCCTCGATCTTCCGGAACCAGCGGTCCGCGATGTCGGCCACGCAGGTCAGGTCGTACCGGCCGTTGACGATGAACACCGGGCACTCGAAACGCATGGCGGTCCGCTCGAAGTCGAGCTCCGACAGGAGGGGATATACGTACTTCACCCCGTCCGTGAGGCCCCGCACGGAGTTCACCTTGTCCACGAGCCGGTGCTCGGGGGCGCGGAAGTACCAGGTGGAGTCGAAGTCCGAGGGGACGGGGGGATGCGGGCTATACCGGTAGAGACGCCGGAAGAGGTAGAAATACCGGTCGCCGTCCTCGTAGGGAGGCGGCCCGTACCGCTCCAGGGTGTCCGCGACCTTGTCCTCCCCGGCCGCCCGGGTGCCGTCCCGCACCATCACCCAGCCGATGGTGTCGTTCTCCACCGAGTTGACCTGCTGACCCACGCCCACGTACGCCGCGTAGAGCTCCGGGGCCTTCCGGGCGGCCATCACGCCGATGATGCTTCCCCAGGAGTACCCGACCAGATAGATCGGCCGGCCGCCCTGGCGCCCGGCCAGGAGCCGGGACAGCTCGATCGTGTCCTCCACCCACTCCTCCACCCGTGCGGACCTCCAGTCCCGGACGGCCCGGCGGCTGCGGCCGGTCCCCCTCTGGTCCCAGCAAACCACGGTGAAGCTCTCGTGGAGGGGACCCAGGTACCGGCGGACGGTGCCCACCTCCGTGCCCCCGGGCCCGCCGTCCAGCCAGAGCAGGATCGGATTGTCCCGGGACGTCCCCGCCGTGTAGATCCATTGGTCGGTGCCGTTGAGCCGGACCCGCTCCATTTCGGACACCTCCAGCGCGAGCGGCCGTCCGTCCGAGCCCGTCACCCGCGCGGTGTGCGCGCAGGAGGCCAGCAGGGCCGCGGCGGATACCGCCGCCGACAAAACCATGGCATGGTGTTTCATTCATCGCCCTCCGTCTCGACAAGATTCCGCCGTCTCCGGCGGTTCGAGGGCAGGATAGGGCCGGAGAACGCGCCGTCCCATCCGATTTTCGTCGTACCGGGATTTCCGTGGAGGTCTACGTAGTTCGTCGGAGCCGAGGCGGTGTCACGAAGCCCGTGAAGCCCCGGTGTTACGAAGCTTGTGAAACCCCGCCGCCCCTAGAAGATCACCACGTCCCGGGCGTTGCCGGAGATGCGGGGGAGAAAGTCGGCGGAACCTATATAGACGGAATTCCAATACTTCTCCACACTCGCCCGGGCGTACCGGTACGCCTCCTGCAGGGTTACGAAACCGTCCCCGTCCAGGTCGCCCCTCGACGCGGCTTCCAGGAAGAAATGGGTGAACACCCCGTTGCCGTACGTGGCGCTTTCGTAGGACAGCTCCTCGGAGCCCGCCGCGGTCACCACCATGGGGGTCGCCGGATCGTAGGAATCGAAGGCGGCGGCCAGGAGGTCGGAGTACGAACCCATGGCGGCCAGGAGCGCCGACCCGTCCGTGCCGTCGTCGTAGATCCCGAAGTCCTGGGGGGCCGCGTCCAGGGTCCCCGTATCCGTCACGAAGCCCCCGGAGTAGCAGGTGTCCAGGATCAGGATCCGGTTGCGACAGGGCAAGGCGTCGAGGGCGGCCTGAAGTTCGGAAGGGGATAGAAAATTAGCTGGAACCGCTGTACCGGTCGAAGTGACCGCGTCAGTTGGAAGAATATAAGGATTTCCGTTATAGATAGTCCCATGGCCCGAGAAAAATACAAGCACTGTGGAATCACCGTGGACTTTGTCGATGAGTTTGGCGATATCATCCAGGATTTTCTGCTTGCTTATTTCCGGTTGCGTGATGGTTACGATCCAGCCGACGGCTGAAAGCGCGCTCCCGAAATCCCGGGCGTCATCATCCGTATACGCGAGGTCGCTGGTCGTTGAGGGTGGGCGCGCGTCATAGTCCTGCGCCCCGTACACCAGGGCGTACCGGCTGGCCGTGATCTCGAAGGAGCAGGAAAGAAGGGTGGACAGTGGACAGTAAACCGTGAACAGAAGGATTTGAAACAGACGCCTTCTAAGCCGCTTCGGGCGCGTCATTCGGCGCCTCCCGGGGCGGGGGCCCCGGACCGCCGAGCCGGCGGCAGGACGTAGGCCGCCCCCAGCCCCGCGGAGAAGGACCGGGCCCCGGGGCGGAAGATCCAGGACAGGGGCAGGACGGCGCGCCAGCCCCCGGACCCGGGCATCGAAAAATCGGCGCGGAACGTAAGGTCCGCGGAAAAGGTGGCGAAGGCCACGGTGGTCCCGGGGTATTTGGCGGCCCCGAAGGATACGCCCCCCAGGAGGTCCAGGCCGAAGGGGGCGCCGTCCTTCCGGGAAAGGACCCGTGCCCC
>JAAYUR010000221.1 GCA_012517645.1 Treponema sp. | reverse complement strand
CCCCGGCCCAGGGTGACGATCTGCCCGTCCGGATTCAAGCCCTGGAAGCCCGTGACCACCGGCACCTTCCCGGCGTCCGACACGGCCCGGATCCGGGCCGTGTCCGCCGCGACCGGAGCCGCGTCCCCGTAGGGGCCCTCCGCCCGGATCCCCGCGGTGAAGGCGGTCATGGGAACCGCCGGCGTTCCCCGGGAGGAGAGGAAGGCGGCCACCAGGCAGGCCGAGATGACTTCGCCGCAGGACGCGGCGAGGTCCCGGATCGCGGGATCCGCCCCGTCCCCGAAGGGCGCGAGGAGGTCCAGCAGAGTGTCCGTCGCGTAGGGGGCTCCCCTCCGGCCCATGGCCGAGACGACCAGGACGACCCGGTCGCCCCGGGTCCGGGCGGCCTCGGCCTTGGCGGCCAGGTGTTCCCGGGCCTTTTCGTCGGCCACGGAGGTTCCTCCGAATTTCTGCACGATTAGGGCCATGTCTTCCTCCAGGTCGGGTAGTCCCGTCGGGGGACCGGACATGAGGCTTGTCGGCGCCTCTCCGATTCGATATGCAGCGCCGCCGGACTACGGCCTGCGCATCGATATAACATCGTCCACATATTCCCCGGGGAACTCTACGGTGACCACGGCGGTACGGTTGTTCCGGACGGGGTTAAGCACCGAGATCACGGTCCCCCCGCAGACAGGGGTTCCGAGGCGGTCCACCATCTCAACCTCGTCCCCCTTGGCGGGGTACGGAAGGTATTCCCAGGGGAAGCGTATCTTGGCCCGGTCTCCCTCGAGGCTCTTTATCACCACCGCCAACCCCGGACAGGCAGGGATACACAGGCCGCAGGCCGTGCATTTACTGCGATCCAGTACGGGCAGGTTCGTAATGGGCTGGCCCACGGTCAAGGCTCCATGGGGACAACTGGTCTCGCAGGGATTGCAGGGGATCTCCTCGATGCATTCCACGCAGACGCAGGGCCCGGCGGTTAATTCCTCCCGGGACGGAACGACTCCTGCGGCTCGTAATTCCTCAAGGGAAGGGGCTCCGAGGGTCTTCAAGGTCGTTTCCGTGGTGTTCGAGGCATCCGGACTCATGGGCATTCCCTCTCCTTTGCCGCCAGGACCCTCTCCTTGGCTATGAATCTCTTCTGGCCGAATATCCCTTGCCGGAGCGCCCGGAGGCGGCGCCGGGTGTCCGCGGTCCGCCGTTCCATCTCCCCGGTATCCAAGTATCCCATTGCATAGGCGGCGTGTATCCCCGCCAGGCGGCCTTCCTCCATGGCGGTGCTGGCTTCCTCGACCCCCGCTATGTCCCCGACCACGTAGACCGCAGGGATGCTGGAGCGCATGTACTCGTCATGCAAGGGCATGTGGCCTCCGAGCTCCGGGACGTAGACCGTCTTGCAGCCCGCCAGTGAGGCCAACTCGATCGAGGGGGTCAAGCCAACGGCCAGGCAGATCGTATCGACCTCCAGGGTTCGTTCCGTGACGGACAGGGGCTGGAACTTTCCGTCTACCTCGGCGATGACCGCCCGCTCCACCCCCTCGGTTCCCTCGGCCCGGACGATCGTGGTCCGGACCAGCATAGGAACCCCCGCCCGGCGCACTTTTGCGGTGTGCACCCCGTAGCCTCCCAGGGCCGGGGCTGCTTCGATAACCGCGGCTACCTCGGCACCGGCCTGCAATAGTTGGTAGGCCACGATCACGCCCACGTTGCCGGAACCAACCATCAGGACGCGCTTCCCGGGGAGCACCCGATGGACGTTGATCATCGTCTGGGCGCAACCTGCGGTCATGACACCCGGGAGCGTCCATCCGGGGAAGGGCACCGCGTTTTCCGTGGCCCCCGTAGCCAGGATGATCCGGGAAGCCTCCAGGGTGTAGGACCGCTTCCGGGCTTCCACGGCCCAGACCTTGAGATCGGGACCCAGGCCGACTACCTCGGTGTCCAAACGCACGTCGATGCCCAGGTCCAGGGATTCCCGGAGCAGATCCCTGCCGATCTCGAAACCCCGGACTCCGGCCCGATGCTCCTGGGATCCGAAGAACTTGTGGATCTGCTTGAAGAGCTGTCCGCCGGGTTTTGCGTTTTCATCCATCAGCAAGACCGGTGCGTCCGCCCGTTTAAGCTCGATGGCGGCGCAGAGTCCCGCGGGTCCCGCTCCCACCACGACGGCGGGTTTGGTATCACGCTCCATCCCGGCTATCCTCCTCGGCCCATCGGCCGACGCCCTTCT
>JAAYUR010000191.1 GCA_012517645.1 Treponema sp. | reverse complement strand
CGTATATTTATGCATAGAGTTCCGTATAACTCTACTCTTCCCTCAAGCCCCGGGGTTTTAACCTCCTTTTCCCCCGGGGCTTCTTTTTTTCTGGAATTGTTGACTTATTTATCTATATCCCTCTATAATTTATCGTACTGAGGCTTTTTCAAAACTCCCGGAGTTTTGAAAAGCCTCACCCTATACTTCGAGAGGCGATCATGGCTCGATTGAAGATCTCGTACACCCCTTCCATTCGCCGCCTCCCGTCCTACCTGCATATCATCCGGAATGCCCAGAGGAACAGCCAGTTCTATATCTCCGGCACCGTGATAGCCCAGGAACTGAACCTGGAACCGATCCAGGTACGCAAGGACCTGGCCATAACGGGCATCGTCGGCAAGCCCAAGAAGGGGTACCCCGTGGACGCCCTAATCGCCGCGGTGGAGCGGTTCCTGGGTTGGGATGAGATCCACGACGCCATCGTGGTGGGAGCCGGCAACCTGGGTTCCGCCCTCATGGGGTACCCTGAATTCCGCATCCACGGCCTCCACATAGTGGCCGCCTTCGACACGGATCCCGACAAGATCGGCAAAAAGATCCACGGCGTGACCGTCCTGAACTTCGCGGACCTGGACGCGGCGATCCGGGATTCCAAGGTGGAGTATGCGATCCTGACCGTATCGTCCCCCTTCGCCCAGGAGACCGCGGACATCCTGGTCAAGGACGGGATTAACGCAATCTGGAACTTCACCAATACGAAGCTCAAGGTTCCCGACGATGTGGTCGTCCACCGGGAGGATCTGTCCTCGGGGTATGCCCTGCTGTCCGTGATGCGGCAGACTAGAAAGAATCAGATTCCCTGAAAAATGCCGGATCATCCGGACCGCCAAGCCGAGTACCTCGAAAACCGCCTCAGAAAACGGGATCGCCACCTGCGTAAATGGGCCCGGCGGGAATCCGTGGAATGCTACCGGGTTTATAACCGGGATATACCTGAAATACCCTTGACCGTTGATCGCTACGGAACCTACGCCCTCGTCTCCCTCTTCGAACGCCCATACGAAAAGCCCGAGGAGGAGGAGCGGTCCTGGCTGGATCGCATGTGCTCGGTCGTGTCCAGGACTCTGGAGATACCGGAAGACGCCGTCTTCCGCAAGATGAGGAGGCGACAGCGGGGAAACCGGCAGTACGAACGGATCTCGCGGCAAGGGCGAACCGCGGTGGTGCGGGAAGGGGGACTCCGGTTTCTGGTGAATCTTTCGGATTATCTCGACACCGGACTCTTCCTGGACCACCGGATAACCCGCTCCCTCGTCCGGGACGAAGCCCGCGACCGTCGGGTGCTCAACCTCTTTTGCTACACGGGGTCGTTCTCCGTCTACGCCGCGGCCGGCGGGGCTGCTTCCGTGGACAGCGTAGACCTCTCCAAGACCTACTTGGCCTGGGCGGAGCGGAACCTCGACTTGAACGGCTTCCGAGGGGGTTCCTACCCGTTGATCAACAAGGACGTGCTGGAATTCTTGGTCTCCTCCCGGTCCGCGGGTCGACGGTGGGACCTGATCATCCTGGATCCTCCGACATTTTCCAATTCGAAGCGAATGAACGGATCCCTGGACATCCGTCGCGACTGGAGCGACCTTGCGGAGCTCTGCCTGGAAACACTCTCCCCGGAGGGCGTCCTCTATTTTTCCACGAACTCCCGATCCTTCCGCTTCGACGAGACCCGGTTGCCCGGAGCCGTCCTGAAGGATCTGACGAAGGCGACCACCCCTCCGGACTTCGAAGGATCCCGGCCCCACCGATGCTGGAGGCTGGAATCGGCTTCCCCGGAAAGTGGCCGATAAACCGGAGTTTTTTGCTTGCGAATTCCTTACTCCAGCGATATGATAATCAGGAGCAAAATCTAACCGGGAGTAAAAAATGCGGATAACCACGAAGGGCCGATATGCGCTTAGGGCTGTACTGGCCCTGGCCAGGACGAGCGAGGACGGGTCTCCCGTATCCATCAAGACGATCTCGGAGCAGGAGCAGATATCTCCGGAATTCCTGGAGCAGATCTTCTTCCGCCTTCGGAAATCCGGCGTCATCCATTCGGTTCGGGGCCCCGGCGGGGGGTTCTACTTCGCCCGCCCCCTGCGGGAAATCACCCTCGAAACCATACTGGAATCCTCCGGGGAGGGCTTGGGGATCGCCCCCTGCGTCTGCGGCAAGGAATCGGAGTGCGACCGGAGAAACGACTGCGCCGCCGGGAGGATCTGGAAAAAGCTGGATACCCATCTACGGTCGTTCACATCCCGGCAGACCCTGGAGGATATGGTCCGAGGGGCCTGACCTTCAAACACCGGTTCGGGTCTCGTCACTCCGTTTCGACAAACTCCTCCATCCTCCGGCCCGCCTCGGGGTCGACGAGACCCGATGAGACGCAGAGGGCTATCAGTTCCCGGACGTGCAGGAACGCATGGAGACGGATGCCGGCGGCTTCCATGTCCCTGCGGCCCCGGACTCCTCTCTCGATCAGCACCCCGAGATCCTCAACCTCGAGCCCCTCGCAGCGCAGGATCTCCACGGCTTCCAGCTTGCTGGATCCGGTGGTGATGAGATCGTCCAGCAGGAAGATCCTGTCCCCTCGCCGGTAGCGTCCTTCCACCCGATTTCCCGTTCCGTGCTCCTTGGCGGGCATGCGGGGCCAGACCAGGGGTTTTTTCAGGCGCAAAGCCGCAGCCGTGGCGAGGGGAAGGGCCGCCGCGGGGATGCCGCCCAGGCGGTCGTAGGACAGGTTCCGGGCCAAGAGGGCGTAGGCTTCCGCCGCCGTCTCTAGAAGACCCGGGTCGGAGACGACGCTTCGCAGGTCGATATAGAAGGGAGAACGGATTCCGCTCTTTAGGGTGAAGTCTCCGACCCGGAAACACCCGGTCTCCACCAGGCCCCGAAGCAGCTTTTCCTTTATGGTCCGGCCGAACCGGTCAAGCTCTGTCCCTGCTTCGAGCTCTGTCCCCCGAAGAGCCGCAATCCCCCGCCCGGGTCCGCCCGCTCGTTCCTCCAAGATCCGTTCCCAGGCTTCTATCGAGGCTCGGCGGAGAGCGGCCGCCGCTGCGCCTGGATCCGGGGCCTCCGATACCGCTCGGGAGACCGCGGGGATCACCCCCAACCCGTCCTCCCGGGCGCCCGCTCTCCATGCCTCAAGGAGGTCTCCTCCCTGGGCGCCGATCCCGGGGGCCAGGAACCACGCATCGGGAACCACGGAACGGACCTTCCGCAGGGCGGCCGTGTCGTTCCCCGCCACCACCAGCCCCGCCCGATCGGACCAGGACACGCATTCCCGGGCCACCCGGAGGTACAGGGGCTCCGCGAAGGCGTTCACGGTCCCGGTAGCCCTGTCTTGCTCGGCGCGGACGGCGTCGCCGGATGCGGAGCCTCCCACGTTCAGATCCTGGAATATCCCTGCCCGGGGATTGCTCGTACGGCACAGAAAGAAGACCCCCGCCTCGGGATACTCCAGGAAGGGATCCGCGGCGTCCCTGCCCAGGTAGGGGCTTACGGTCACGGCATCCGCTCCAAGCTCCTCGAATACCGCCCGGGCGTAGGCCCGGGCCGTGGAGTCGATGTCCCCCCTCTTGGCGTCCAGGAGGACGGGAATCCCGTCGGGGATGTAGTCGATCGTAGCCTTCAAGGCGTCCCATCCTGCGGAACCCCAGGCCTCATAGAAAGCGATATTCGGCTTATAACAGGCGGCGAACTCGGCGGTGGCGTCGACCAGACGACGGTTTTCGGCCAGGATTTCCCTGACCGCGCCTCGAGGATCCTCCCGGCCGGCCTTGGGCCGGGGATCCAGCCCCACGCAGAGGAGGGTCCTCCGCTCGGTCCACGCGGCGCTCAGGCGATGGTAGAAGCTCATGGATGCCTCCGGAGGCTCAGAGTCGGTTGCGCTCGTCCCGCGTCCGAAGCTACCATGGAGAACGGACGGGCACAAGCCGGGAGGGGTGTTTTTTCCACGCTCCGGAGATATACTTTAGCGTGGGACACAGGCATTCCCGGCCCGACCCGCGGCTTCGGTCGGTTCCGAGGACAAGTCCCGGCACAGGCAGATCAGGAGGTCATTCTATGCGCAAGCCGATCGCCGTAGCGACGATCCTATTGTTGCTTTCCTTCTCCGCCTTCGCCCAGGACGCCGGGGATTCCGGCTCCGGGTTCAAGTTCCAGGCGGGCATCAACCTGGGCACCGATGTTCTTCCCGACGGCCTCGGGGGCTTTTCCAGCTGGACCCGCCTGGGCTTCCAGCCGGACCTCTCCTTCGGAAAGGTCGGAATCGGTCTGGACATAACCCTGCGGTTCAAGCTCTCCCCCGCACCCGGGGAGGACGCGATCTACGGCGGGGACTGGATCCCGGATTATGAAAACAACGGGAAGACCTTCCTGGACGTCTACCTTCCCAAGTTCATGTACGTCCGGTACGGCCAGCGGGGCGACCCCCTCTATGTCAAGCTCGGCTCCATCCAGGACCTGACCCTGGGGGACGGCTTCATCGTGGGAGACTACGCCAACACCCGCTTCCTGCCGGAGCAGAGGCTCTTCGGACTCGCCCTGGACATCGACGGATCCCTCTTCCAGTTCCCCTGGGTCGGGGCCCAGTTGATGACCGGGAACCTGGCCCGCTTCGACGTGGTGGGCGCCCGGCTCTTCGCCCGGCCCCTGTACGGGACGGGGATCCCCATCATGGAGAACATGCAGGTGGGATTGACCGCGGCCGCGGACTTCCAGGCGGATATGTACAATCCCGTGGTCCAGCCCCTGGAAACCGTGTCGATGTACGGGTTGGACGTGTTCATCCCGATCCTCGGGGGGAAGATCTTCCCCCTAGCGGCCTTCTCGGACTTCGTGCTCCAGCCCGAGGGGCGCTGGGGCTCCATGATCGGGGCGGGCGGGCGGCTTTTCCGGTTCATCACCTACGGGGCCCAGCTCCGGGTCCTGGGCCCCGGTTTCATCCCGGTCTACTTCGACGCCAACTACGACCTCTACCGGGCGGCCAAGCACGACCTGATGGCCGTCGCCCCCGCGGGGGACACTTTCACCGGGTGGTTCGCCTCCCTGGGCTTCTCGGTCCTGGAGGACAAGATCGCCTTCAAAACCTCCCTGGACGGCCCCTTCGCCGCCAAGCCCGCCTCCGCGACCGACAACCCCGCGGACTACCCGCACCTTCGGGCCGTGGCCACCCTGGGGGAGGGCATCGTCGGGGGCTTCTCCTTCGACGCGATCTACGAGAAGTACTTCCTGGGCAAGACCGGAACCTTCTTCGAGGACCTGGTGACCCCCGAGGACGCGGTCATCACCGCCCAGATCAACTACCGCACCGGGGCGGCGGTCCTGTCGCTACTGTATAACCTGAAATACGACGGAGCCGGGGGATACACCGTCACCTCGAGCCTCCAGAGCTCGATCAAGTTCTAAGGGGGACGCCATGAAATCGCGCAAGTTGCTGGCAATACTGATCGCCGTCCTTTTCCCGGCCCTGCTCTTCGCCCAGGGCGGGCCCTCCATGATCCTGGAGTTCGTTTCCGGCTCGGAGCTTACCGTCCAGACCCCGAACGGGACCACCCTGGCCTACCCCTCGGGGATCGCCGAGGACGACGCCATCCCGGTCGGATCCCTGGTCAGGACCGGACCGACCACCACCGCGGAGCTCCGCCTCAAGCCCAACGGCACCCTCGTGAAGCTTGCCAAGGGCACGAACTTCAGGGTGGACACCGTCGCGGCGGCGCCCAGCCAGACCAACCAGTTCGCCCTCCTGGGCGGCAAGGTCCGGACCGTTGCCGCCAAGGGCGGGAGCTACGAGATCCGGTCCACCTCCACGGTGGCGGGCGTGCGGGGCACGGACTTCACCTTCGCCGTGGAGGAGGGGAAAAAGAACCTCCTCCTGGTGGCCAAGGGGGCCGTCCAGTTCGGCCGCCTGGCCGCGGACGGAGCCGTCCTGGAATCCATCCTGGTCGGGGCGGGGCAGTTCGCGGACCTCTTCGGGTCCGCCTTCCAGGCCCTGGCCTATACGCCGGAGCAGTTCGCGGCGGAGTACGGGGACGTCGAGATCGAGCCGGACAAGCTCAAGTCCGTGCCCGGACAGGACCTCGCGGACGCCGGCGGGGATACGAAGGGTGAGGATCAAGAGAAAGCCGTAGAGAAGAAGGAGCCCGCCGAGGACAGCCCCTTCGTGAAGTGGCTCAAGGAGGCCCTGGGCTTCGAGCTCGGATCGGTGACCATCGACCAGACCACCTACGCCAAGGCGGTCATCCAGCCCATCATCAAGGTCGGCAAGCTCAAGATGGGGCTCTACCTGCCCGTCATCTACCAGTCCAACCTCTTCGACCCCGGCGACTGGTATCGGCCCCGGGGCAACGACGAGTGGTCCTTCGGCACCGACGTCGGATGGAGGAGCGATCCCGCCGGAGCCGCCCTGGACGCGGCCCAGGACCTGGCCCTCAAGATCCGCTTCCTGGAGTACGGCCGCCAGCTGGAGGATCCCTTCTACCTCAAGGTGGGCAACCTCAACACCATGACCCTGGGGCACGGCCTCCTCATGCGGAACTACGCCAACGACCAGGACTTCCCGGCGGTCCGCCGGATCGGGCTCAACATGGGCGTCACCGGCGAGAAGACCGGCTTCGAGGTGGTGACGAACGACCTGGCGGACCCCTCCGTGGTGGGCGCCCGGCTCTTCTTCTTCCCCGTCAAGGACTTCCCCTTCTCCCTGGGCGCCCAGGCGGTGGCGGACTTCTTCCCCGCCCGGGAGCTCGCGGCGCCGTCCGGCGTCGGCGACCCGATCTTCCTGGGCCTGGGAGTGGACATGGACCTGCCCATCATCCGGCGCAACGCCCTCCTGGGGATCCGCTGGTTCGCCGAGGGCGCAGCCACGGTTCCCTACATCCGGGACAGCTTCACCGATGGATCCACCACCGTGGATCCGGGCCTCAAGACCGAGCTCCTCTGGTCGGACAACCAACTCAAGAACTGGGGCGCCGCCACGGGCTTCATCGGGAACGTAGCCATCATCGACTGGCGTCTTGAGTTCCGGTACTTCACCGGAGCCTTCCGGCCGGCCTTCTTCGACTCCGCCTACGAGCGCGTCAAGGGTACCTACGCCGAGGAGTACGCGAATTATCTTCTCAATCCCGGAGATTACGACGCGACCCCCAACGTGATGGGCGTGTACGGAGAGGGCGGCTTCAGCTTCCTGCGGGAGAAGCTCACCTTCAAGATGGGGTACTTCTGGCCCTGGTCCCCGGACGCGGCCAGCCTGGCCTCCCAGATCGCCAACGAGGATTACTTCGTCGCCCAGCTGGTCATCAAGAAGGGTCTCATTCCGATCGTGGACGTATACGGATCCGTGGCCTACGAGAAACGGGGCCTGGCCAAGGACCTCTTCTTCGACAACGACTTCTCCATCCTGGACGCGAATACCACCCTCAAGGGCGAGATCGTCGTGCCGGTGCCCAAGACCCCGAACCTGGACCTGGCCTTCGTGTTCAGCACCTCCGCCCGGCGGGACGGCAACGGGAATATCGTCTACGCCTCGGCGGGCATCCCCGAGATGGTCCCGGTGATCACCCTGGAGACGAGGCTGCACTTCTGATCGAACCCGGGCGGCCGCCCAGGTCGCCCGTCCAATGCATGCCGCGAAAGGCCGCCTCCGGGCGGCCTTTTTTTAATAATTCCAAAAGGATTAACAAGATAAGACAAGATGAACATGATTATTTCGTACCGAGAAATAGAGTATGGCTAAAAAACTCATCTTGTTCATCTTTCTTCATCCTGTCCTGTCGGATCTATCCGGCAAACCCGGGCATTGCGGCCGCGGCTCCGGAAACGGTATAACCTTTCCATGGACAGTTCCCCCCGGATCCGCATCCTCCCCCCGGACACGGCCAAGCGCATCGCCGCGGGGGAGGTTATCGAGCGCCCCGCCTCGGTGCTCCGGGAGCTACTGGACAACGCCCTGGACGCGGGAGCCTCGACGGTCGAGGCGGAGCTTGAGGGAGGGGGGATCGTCTCCCTTCGGGTCACCGACGACGGCCGAGGGATGGGCCCCGAGGACCTGGCCCTGTCGGTATTGCCCCACGCGACCAGCAAGATCGCGGAACTGGATGACCTGTTGACCGCCCGGACCCTGGGTTTCCGGGGGGAAGCCCTGGCCTCGGTCGCGGCGGTGGCGCGCCTGTCGATACTGAGCGCCGAACGGGACGGAGCCGCCCACCGCCTGACCTCCTTTCCGGGCAGCCCCGCCACCGTGGAACCCGCCCCCGGGAAAACCGGCACCACGGTACGGGTCCAGGGGCTTTTCGATTCCTACCCCGCCCGGAAACGCTTCCTGAAGCGCCCGGCCAGCGAGTCCGCCCTCTGCCGGCAGGCCCTGGTGGACAAGGCCCTGCCCTTCCCTACCGTGGCTTTCCGCCTCTTCACGGAGCGAGCTCTGTCCCTCTTCCTGCCGCCCGCGGCGCCTGCGGAGCGGGTCGCCTCGGTCTACGCCCCCGACGCCCCCGGGGGGCTCGTATCCGAAATAGCCCTATCGGGTCCGGGCTTCCAGGGACGGGTTGTGATCGGGGACCCGGCCTTGGCCCGTACGGACCGTCGGCACTCCCAGGTCTTCGTGAACGGCCGCCGGGTGGCGGAGTATTCCCTCCTCCAGGCCCTGGACTGGGCCTTTTCCCCGGTCCTTCCGGGAGGCCAGCACCCCTTCGCCTTCCTCTTCCTCGACATCGATCCGGCCCTGGTGGACTTCAATATCCACCCCGCCAAACGGGAGGTCCGGTTCCGGGAGATCGAACCGGTTCGTCGGGCCTTGGTGCGCTCCATCCAGGACGCACTGTCCGACCGGATCCGCCTGGCCGGGCATCGCGACCGGAAGGCCGCTTCGGAGCGGAGCCTCTGGGAGGTACGGGAGGAGGGTCGAGCGGGGGCAGGTCCCGAACCCGTCCGCCGCGAGGAGCCTTCGGGCTCGACCGCAGGGTATCTTGCCGGCCCTTCCGAGGCCCGGGACGAGCGCTCCTCTTGGGACCGCATCGCCGGCCTGGCCGCGGAAGCGCGGAATCGCCCCCATGACCCGGTGCCGGCCTCGGGATCTTTTCCAGCCGAGGTGCCCGGAGAGGGACAAACCGGCGCCTCCGCGGCGGGGCCGGGTTTCCGCTACCTGGGGGCCGCCCTGGGGGTCTTCCTGGTCTACGAGGAGGACGGCGCCCTCTGGCTATTGGATCAGCACGCGGCCCACGAGCGGCTGATCTTTGACCGCCTGCAGGCCGAGCCCCCGGCGGTGCAGGACCTTTTGGTGCCCCTGGTCCTGGAACCGGAATCGGACGCGGAGGAAGCCTGGCTCTCGGCCTCCTCGGAGACCCTGAGAGAGGCGGGCTATATCCTGGAACGCTCGGGCTCGGATTGGTTTGTCACGGGTCTTCCCGCCGGGCTGGGAAGCGGGGACGCCTCGGCGGTCCTGGAACTCCTGAGGTCCCGGCCGTCGCCGGACACCCTACTGCGGGAGGCCCGCGCGGTGACAGCCTGCCGGGCGGCCGTCAAGGACGGGGATGAGCTGGACCGGGCCGCCGCGGTGGATCTCATCGCCCGGGCCCGGGAGCTCCCGGAGCCGCGCTGCCCCCACGGCCGACCCGTGCGCCTTCGCTTCGGAAAGGACGAGCTCTACCGCTTGGTGAAGCGGATCATCTAGGGAACGGCGTGGTTCCGAGGCGCCTCGGAAGGTTCGGGCCCGGCCGCCTCAAAGCCCCGCCAGGATGGCGTCCACCTCCGTGCGTTTTTCATAATCCGGTTTCTTGGCCTTGAGTTCCGTCAGCACCCTGCGGGCGTTCGAAGAGTCCTTCAAGCTGACGTAGACCTTCCCGAGTTCGAAGTAGGCGTCCCATTCGGTCGGCGCGAGCTTGATAAGCTCCGAGTAGGCGTCCCGAGCCTTCTCCAAGGTGCCTGCGGTAACGTACGCCCGGGCCAGGTTCAGCCGGATGGTGGGATTCCGGGGGGAGAGCTGAAGCGCCTTCTCGTAGTGGAAGATGCTCTTGTCCGTGAGTCCCTTCCGCCCGTAGGCGTTGGCCAGGTTGTTGTTGGCCTCCAGGGAATTCGGGTCGATCTTGTACGCTTCCTCCAGGTGAGGCAGGGCCTTGTCGTCGAAGCCCGCCTCCAGGTAGAGCTTGCCCAGGTTGATGCGGGGCGGCGCGTACGCCTTGTCCAGGGCGGCGGACTTGGTATAGGCCGCGATCGCACCGTCCGCGTTCCCGGACCCGTCCTGGGCCAGCCCCAGGGTATACAAATAGAGGGCGTTGTTCGGGGCGGCGGCCGCGGCTTTCTCCGCATAGGGGACCGCTTCCTTGAATTTTCCCAGATCGATCTTGACGTTGGCCAGATTGTAATTGGTTACCGCGTCGGATTCCACCGACAGGGCTTCCGCGAAGGTCTTTTCCGCGTCCGTCAGGCTCCCCTCATTGACCTGGGCCAGCCCGAGCTCCCGTAGGGCCGCGACGTTCCGGGGTTCGAAGGAAAGGGCCGTCCGGTACGCGGTGATGGCCCCTTTGGTGTCGCCCCGGGCGGAAAGCACCCGCCCGATCTCGATGTGGGCGCGCGTATAATCCGGTTTGATCTTGACCGCCGTGCGGAAGGCGGAGAGGGCGGCGTCGTTGTTCTTCAAGACCCTCTGGGTCACCCCCAGGTTATAGAAGGCCGGTTCGAACTGGGGGTTCAGGGATCCAGCGGACTCGAAGGACCTCCGGGCCTCCTCGTACTTTTTTAGGGCGAACTGGGCCTTGCCGAGCTCGAAGGCGTATAGGTAGTTCTTAGGATCCAGCTTTGTAGCCTCCTCCAACTCCTTGACCGCCAGGTCCGGGAGCTTGGAGTCGTTGTAGATCTTGCTTAGCGTGTAATGGGGGCGGGCATCCGTGGCGTCCTTGCGTATGGCCTCCTGGGCGGCCTTCTGGGCGTCCTTCGCGGACTGGATACCGTCCGGGCTCTCCGGAGCGCGTTTGTATCCGTCGTAGTAGGATTCCGCGATGTCCGCCAAGGTTCGGGCCGCGAACTTGTCCTCCCCGGGAGGCAGGATTTCCTGGGCGGAGGCGAAGGATTTCCGGGCCGGGTCGTACTGCCCGCCGGACATAGCCTCCCGCCCCTTGCGGACCAGCTCGTTCACGGCCCGCATCTTCTCCTGGAGCTCCGCGCTCTTCTTGGCCAGCTCCGCCTCCTCGGCCCGTTTGCGGGCCGCCGCGGCTTCCGCCTCGGCCTTGCGCCGGGCTTCCTCTTCCGCTGCCTTTTCGGCTGCCTTTTCCGCTGCGGAATCCCGGGCCGGGGGCGTCGCGGTGCGTTCGATGGTCTGGCCGAGCTTCGAGATCGTCTGGGTAAGGGCGTCCTGACCGGTCTTATTCTTCTCCGCCTCGGCCCGGGCCTTGTCCGCCTCGGCCGCCTTCTTGCGGGCCACCGCCTCGTCCCGGAGGGCCCGGGCATCCGGATCGTCCGCGTTCTTGATGAGCAGGCGGTCCAGCAGGTCCAGGGCCCGGTCGAAGTCTCCCTGATCCAGGTAATCCCGAGCCAGGCGCAGGGTGTTCAAGCGCTCCCGGTCCGCGCCGCCTCCGGATCCTAGGACGGCTAGGGTTCCGAGCCCCGCGGCGATGAGCAATAGAACGGCTATGCCGGACAGGATGAGCGTCTTTTTCTTCATGTCGGTACTCCCGTTTCTCCCGTCAGTCTTCCAGGGTGAAGTCTTCGGAATATCCCTGCACATCCCCGGAACCGGCGGACAAGCTGGTCGTGCCCTCCGCGCTCTGCCGGAGGGAATCGGCCACCGCGGCCAGGAGCGCCTGCCGAGCCTGTTCCTCCGCGAGCTTGCGGGCCTCCTCCGCGGCCTTGCGGGCGGCTTCGGCCGCCTGGGTCTTTCCGATCAAGTCTATCACCTTCCGGATGGATTCCGCCTGGGGGCTCGAAGGATTGATGCTAAGATAGACGGTGTAGTCGGCTACCGCGTCCGCGTACTTTTCCTGGGCCATCCGGGCGTTGGCTCGGTTCAGGAAGGGGGGCGCCCAGTCGGGTTTACCCTGGATCGCCTGGCCGAACATTTCCTCCGCGAAGGCGTTCCTCCCCTGGGCTAGAAAACTGTTCCCCATGTTGAAATAGAAGACATGGGACAGGGACAGGGCCGAGGGCAGGCCCTTCCGGAATACCGCGACGGCCTCGTCGTGTCGACCGAGCTGTTGGTAACAGATCCCCAGGTAAAGCCAGGCTTTCTCGTTGGAGGGAGTCTCTCGGGTCGCGCGCTCCAGGAGGGCGGAAGCCTCCAGGGGCTTGTTCTCCAGGAAGAGCCGCTCCCCCTGGGCGAAGGAAGCGGATTGGGCCGAGACGACGGCTATTCCCGTCAGACAGAGCAGGGCCAAGACCGCGCTTCGGGCCATCCGGCCTAGCCGGGAGGTATCGGGCAGTCTATTCTCCCTGTATCGCACCCTTTGATCTCCCGTTCCTGCTGACAAGATCGGCGTATCTGCTATACTATTTGAGTATACCGCGCCACGGACTATACGAAAAGTGGGACGGCCCGGCCGAACCGGACGCGTCGAACCTGACGCGGACTTCGATCCCGGCATGTCCGACAGGAGACGGGATGTCCTTTATCGTAATCCTCACCATCGTCCTCGGGGCCGGGGTCGGCGTGCTGGCCATCTTCCTGGTCCGCATGGTCGTAACTCCCAAGCAGCTGGCCGCCGTGAACGACATGATCAAACAGGGCCGGCTTGCCGCGGCGGCCCGCATCGTGCGCGGAATCATCGCCAAGACCCCCACCAGCGCCCCGGCGCACTACTACCTGGGCCTCGTATACCTTGCCGAGGAAAAACCGGAACTGGCCCTGATGGAATTCAAGACGGTCAACCAGATCGGCCAGTTCGGCGAGGAAGTCCCGGAAGTGGAATTCCGGACCCGAATCGCTGGGATGTTCGAGAAATTCGGCCAGATCGAGGAAGCCCTCAAAGAGCACATCCTCCTGACCAAACTGGAAAGCGCCAACGCGGAACATTACTACAACTGCGGCCGGATCTTCGACGATCGGGGCAAGACGGATGTCGGCGTCAAGTACCTCAGGAAGGCCCTCGAGCTGGACCCCCGGATGGGCAAGGCCCACGCCCGGCTCGGGCTCATCCTCTACAAGACCAAGCATCCCGTGGAATCCCGTGCGGAGCTGGAGATGGCCATAAAGCTCCAGCCCGATTTCTACGAATCCTACTATTTCCTCGGTAAACTCCTGAAGGAGAGCAACGACTACACCGCCGCTCTACTGACCCTGGAAAAGGCCCTCAGGAGCCCGGAGCTCAAGGTGAAAGCCCTGGTCGAGCGGGGGGGCTGCTACATGAGCATGGGTAACTTGGACAAGGCCGTGATCGAGCTGGAGCGGGCGATTAAGCTGGTGAAGGACGAAGGTGCCCCGGAGGCCCTGTACGGCCGCTATTTCCTGGCCATGTGCTTCGAGAAGATGCGGAACCTGGATCGGGCCATCGAACAATGGGAGAAGATCTATGCCCGAAAGCCCGGCTTCCGGGATGTGGCGGAGAAGCTTACCCAGTACCAGGAATACCGGTCCGACGACAAGATGAAGGATTACCTGACCTGCGGCCGGGAGGAGTTCATCGACCTCTGCAAAGCCGTCACCCAGCAAGCCCTCCAGCTCAACATCCGGGACGTATCCATGACACCGAACGGTGTGGACCTGATCGCCGTGGAGAACGATTCGGAGAAATGGATGGGCACCAAGAAGATGCCCCGCCTTCTTCGGTTCCTGCGAGTGTCCGAGATGCTGGACGACTCCGCCGTCCGCTCCCTACTGGACCAGATGAAGAAGCTGAGCATCATCCGGGGTTCCATCATCACCAGTTCGTCCTTCAACCGCGCGGCCCTGGAGTTCGGGGAGAACCGGGCAGTAGAGCTCGTGGCCAAGGATCAGCTCCAGGAATTGCTCTCGAAGACCACCCTGCCCTCCAGCCCGCATCGATGAGGATACTCTGCGTCTCGGACCAGGTCGACCTTGTGGTCTACTCTTCCTCCATACGGGAGCGGTTCAAGGATGTCGATCTCGTCCTGTCCGCAGGAGACCTTCCTATGGACTACCTGTCCTTCATCGTCTCGGGACTGAACAAGCCCTTGATCTTCGTGTTCGGGAACCATAATCTCGAGGAGCTCGCCTATTATCGGCCCCGGGCCGACGTCCGCGGCCGTACCGTCGATTCACCCTTTCCCTCCCGGGATATCATGGAGAGTTCCGGAGCCGTGTACGCCGGCTTCCGGGTGGTCCGGGAGGGAGGCCTCCTCGTGGCCGGGCTGGGGGGTTCCCGTTGGTACAACGGGGGAGCCAACCAGTTCACGAACCTCCAGATGGCTCTACGGATCCTGCTCCTGATCCCCGCCCTTCTCTGGAACCGAATCTTCTTCGGCCGCTTCCTGGATATCCTTCTTACCCACGCCCCCCCGGAGGGGATCCACGACCAGCCGGATCCGTGTCACCGCGGATTCCGGCCCTTTCTATGGTTCATGCGCACGTTCCGCCCCCGGTTCCTGGTCCACGGCCACGTCCACCTCTACGACCGGGAAGCGGCCAGGATCTCGACGTACCTCGGCACGACCGTGGTGAACGCCTTCGGACATGTACTGCTGGACTGGGAGAATCGGACTTGATGGACCTAGAGGCGGCTCGAGCGGAGGACGACTTCTCCAAGGCCCGCACGCGGGAATTCCTTGCCCGGATCCAGGGTTTCCTGGATCCTTCCCGGAAACGGCTTCTATCCCTGGAGGAGGTCCGGTCGGTCCTACGGCCCGAGGGAGAAACCTACCGGGGAATGCAGGCGGTGCCCCTGGACCGGATCGTAGGGAGCGAGGGGCGCTATCGGGATTTCAACCGCCACTTCCTGCCCCGCTTCGACCATCTCCGGCCGCGGTGGGTCCGGGTGGACATGGCCCACTACAAGGACGTGGTTCTCCCTCCCATCCAGCTCTACGAAGCCGGAGGTCTCTATTTTGTACGGGACGGAAACCATCGCGTTTCCGTGGCACGGATGCAGGGTATCAAGGCCATCGATGCGGAAGTCGTGTCCCTGAACACCAGCGTACCCCTAAAGCCCGGAATGAGCCTGGACGACCTCAGGAAGGCGGTCCTGGACTTCGAGAAGGAAAGGTTCTACCAAAAGACCGAGTTCTTGAAAGCCACGGGGGACGCAACCCTGGATTTCTCCGCCCCCGGGCAGTACGACGTCATCCTGGACCATATCCTTGTCCACAAGTACTATCTGAACGAGGGGAAGGCGGAGGAGATCAGCTTCCGGGACGCCCTGGAATCCTGGTATCGTACGGTCTACGCCCCGATCGCCTCGGTCATCCGGTCGGAACGCATCGACGCCCGCTTCCCGGGGCGGACCGTCGCGGATCTCTATGTCTACATCGTGAAGCATTGGGATCACTTGAAACGGAAATACGGTTTGCCCGTGACGGTCCGGTCCGCAGCGGTGGACTTCGCCTCCCGGTACGGCCAAAGTTTCCGGGACCGGATCCGGGGGGTGCTGTCCGCGCTCTTGGGAAAATGAATTGAAGCGAGGCTTTTTCAAGGCTCCCTGAGTTTTGAAAAAGCCTCAGTTTTGAGCCAATTTCAAAGGTCGGTCACTCTTAAAATTGGCTTTGCGATTGGGCGCGGCGGTTGCGTTGCAACCGCTGCGCCCAATCGCGGATTTCAAGGCGGGAAAAGGTTCTCGTTTGTAACCTCCCCCCGGT
This sequence comes from Treponema sp., assembly GCA_012517645.1. GTDB lineage: Bacteria > Spirochaetota > Spirochaetia > Treponematales > UBA12059 > JAAYUR01. The sequence goes on along the minus strand of JAAYUR010000191.1, from coordinate 18 downwards.
ATCGGTGTTTCTAGTGTG
>JAAYUR010000326.1 GCA_012517645.1 Treponema sp. | reverse complement strand
TCGGAGATGCTCGTGAACCCCCGGATGTCGCTGAAGAGGATGGACAGGCGGCGCTTTTCCCCGCCCAGGGTCAGCTTGTCGGGGTCATGGACCAGCCGCTCGATGACCACCGGGGAGAGGTACTGGCTGAAGGCTTCCTTGATGAAGCGCTTCTGCCGGCCCTCGCCGGCGTAGTTCACCACGAAGCCGCCGATCAGGGCGAACAGGACGGCCCCCTCCGGGGCGGCCGCGGGCGCCCAGATCCCGAAGGCCGCGGCAATCCAGGCGGCCGCGAAGGGCAGGGCCAGGGCCGCGGCCAGGACAGCGGCGGACTGGAGGGCGTCCCGGCAGAGCCGGATGGCCGCCCCCGCGGCTGCCCCACAGGCCAGGATCAAGGCCGCGGCGGCCCAGCCCGGCAGGGTTCGGACCGCGTCGCCGGCCAGGATGTTGTCCAGCAAGGTCGCGTGGACCTCCACCCCGGGATAGGTCTCCCCCACCGGGGCGGGGCGCAGGTCCTTGAGCCCCGGGGCGCTGAACCCGAAGAACACGTACCTGTCCGAGAAGAACTCCGGATCGATCTCCGGAGTGCCTCCGTCCCGTAGGGCCGTCTCGGATCGGAGGACCGCCCCCGCGTTGACCGCCCGGTGGGTCTGGCTGGGCCCTCGGTACCGGAGGATGACGTGCCCGTCCGCGGAAAGCGGGATGCTCCGGCTCCCGGCTTTCACGGCACCGGGGCGAAACTCCAGGTCCCGGATCCCCTCCCCGAGGCAGTAGGCCGCCAGGGCCAGGGTCGGCACGGTCCGGCCGTCGAAGCGGGCGGCCGGCGCCAGAGCGCGGTTGACCCCGTCCGGATCCGGCACCGCCAGGACGTTGCCCAGGGCGGCCGCCGCGGCGCTCAGTTCCGGTATGGGGAAGACCCCCCGGGGAAGATCCGCGAGGGATACCCCGTTCAGGGCCGCGGACGGGGGCTCGGCGGCCCCGGACGGCCAGGAGAGGTCCTTGCCCTGTTCCCGGCTCAACTGGACCGCCGCCACCGTACGGCCGCTCTCCCGGACCGCCGCGGCGAAGGACTCGTCGTCCTCGACCCCGTAGAAGGAGGTTTCCGTGTACAGGACGTCGAAGGCCGCGGCCCGGGCTCCGGATCGGGTCAGGAAGGATACGATGACCCCGTAGAACTCCCGGGGCCAGGGCCAGGGAACCCCCAGCTCCTTTTCCGCCCAGTCCAGACTTCCCTGGTCCAGGAGGATCAGGCGGATCCGGTCGGTTGCCTCCGAGGGCCGGGCGAAGGCGCGGACCCGGAGGTCCCAAAGCCGGTTCTCCAGGGCATCCAGGACGCCGAAAGAGCCAAGCCCGGCGAAGACCCCGGCGACCAGGAGCCCGAGGAGGGCCCCTTCCAGGGCCCGTCTCCCGGGGCCCTTGTGGCCGGCCTTTCGCTTCCTGCCCAGGGCCGCCGACGCGGCGCGCATGCGGGTCAGACCCCCGCCAGGGCCCGGGTCCGGCGTTCCCGGGACTGGGGGCTCTCGACCACGGGCGCCAAGGTTCCCAATTGGCGCCGGATCCGGTCGATCCGGGTCTCGGGCTCCGGATGGGTCTTGGCGAAGTCCGGGGCGCCGGGCTTTAGCCGTGTCTTCATGGCCGCCAGCATGGACACCAGGGCGGCGGGATTGTATCCGGCGTTCTGGAGTATCGCCACGGCTCCCTTGTCCGCCTCGAACTCCGTCGCCTGGGAGTATCCGGAATTGATCAGGGAGCTCGTGATATCGGTGATGGAGTCCGCGAACTGAGCCGTCACCTCCTGGAGTTTCCCCGGGCTCAGGTTCTTGGCGGCCTCGGTTCCGATGATCGTGAAGACCGAGCTCAAGCGGCTCGCCTTGATGGCCTTCAGGCCATGCTGGAACTGCACGTGGGCGATCTCGTGGGCCAGGACCGCGGCGAGCTCGTGTTCCGTGGAGCATAGGCGCAGCATCCCCCGGGTCACGAATATGTGGCCCCCCGGGGCGGCGAAGGCGTTGATGGCGTCGCTGTCCAGGACCTGGAAATGATAGCCCCCGAACGTCTCGGGGCGTGTGGAGAAGAGGGCCAGGGACTGGCCGAGCAGGTTCACGTACCGGGAGGCGGCCGCGTTGCTGTAGGGCCGGGACGTGCTCAGGACCTGGGCCCCCACGGATCGGCCGATGTAGTACTCCTGTTCCGGGGTGATGTCCTCGAAGGTCTTGTCCACCGCCTGGGCCAGCTTGGCGGAGGAGGCGGCCTGGTCCTGGGTCATCAGGCCCGAAGCGACCGCGAAGCCCGAAGTCTTCTCGACGATGGAAGCGCAGGAAGCCAGGGCCGTCGAAGCCGCCGCGGCCAGCGCGAGGGTCCGAAGGCACGACCCGTACGTTCGGTTCCTCATCACAGGCCTCCCTTCGGGAGGATACCGCCGGCCGCCAGGAAGGCCTTCAGCTCGTCGGGCCGGAAACGCACCTTTTCCATGGCGTCGATGGTCGCGAAATCAAGGGCCGCGTTCTGGCTGCGGTACTGGGCTTCCACCGCGGCGCTGAATCCCTTTCCGGCCAGGGAGACCTCGGCGCTCGTGGCTCCGGTCCCGGTGCCGCCCTGGGAGCTCAGGGCCACGGATTTCTTGGTGATCGCGGATCCGTGGACCCAGCCTTGCAGCTTCCCGCCCTCCGCGGAAACCCGGGCCCAGCCCGATTTCTCCTCCAGGATCGAGACCTTGGCTCCGTACTTGAGTATGCCGAGGGTTTTTCCGGTGAAAGTCGGCTGATCCCGAAGGATGGTCTCCTTGACCTGGACGGTCGCCTCCCCGCCCGCCGCCCAGAGGGACAGGGCCAGGAGGAACCCGAACAACAACAGCATGCAAGGCTTCTTCATCGTCGGCCGCTCCGTAGGACACAGGATATGCGGGAGTATAGCATGGACACAAAGGATGGGAATCGCATTCCGGCCCAAAAGGAGGCGCGTCCGGACGGCGGACGACATTCCGGACGTAGTCGCTCCGGGGGCTTTCCCGGCGGTTCTCGAGGAAGTAGTAGACCGCGATGGTTTCCTTCGCGTCGTAGGGGATGTACTCCAAGAGTTCCGAGGACAGGTCCTCCAGGACCTCCGCGGGAGATCCGAAGGTGGCGCAGCCGGACAGGACGGAGGACAACGCGAGAACCGCGACGGCAGTCTTAAGAACCATAGGAGGGGTTCCTCATACCCCCCAGCATACTCCGTATCCTCCGAACCGCAAGCGGCTCCCGGTCGGTCATCCCCCGGAAGCGCTCCTCCGACCCCGGGTCAC
>JAAYUR010000358.1 GCA_012517645.1 Treponema sp. | reverse complement strand
CCCCCTAGGAGTGTTGAAGGACCTTCCGGGCTTCCTTCAGGTCGACGAGCTGGCCTGCGGTGTATTTATGCAGGATGCTCGCGACAAGGGTCTGATAGGGGATGCCTTCCTGCTCCGCGAGGGCTTTCAAATTTTCCATGTCGATCTTCGACATCCGGATATTCATCCGTTCCGTCTTGTTCAAGGTGGATCGAGCCGATTCTATCAGGCGCTCCCGGAGTTCGACCGGAGCGGGCGTGAAATCCTCCGCGTGATCCTCGTACCATCGTTCTTCCCGATCGAGTTCCATCGTCTCCGGGTTATTCTTCGCTTTCATTCCCGAGCCTCTCTTTCTCTTTGCGGGATGGGTAAACGGTCTTCAAAAACCAGTCTCCGTTTTCATCGATCACCAGAGGAACCACGTAGGGGTGTCCGTTGAATCGGACGATTATCCGGTACTGGTTTTCCCGGGACGGATTCTGTTCCGGGCCGACAAAACCACCGTCCCGAATCTTTTCCAGCACCATCCGGAACGATACGGACCGAGTCCGTCGAAGGAGTCGGTCTTTGTGCGGGTCCCACCGTATCTCCACAATTATAAGATAGAAACCGTGTCGCCTATTGTCAATACAACTCCTCTGCGCTTCGAAGTCCGAAGAGTCGAGGTATGTGCCGAGTTTCTCGGGCTTTCGCGCCTGTCTCGGCCGATCCGTCCGCCCCCGGGGGTCTCCACGGAGTCGACGACCAGGGGATGCGTGAGGCTGATGCGTTCCATGGGGAAAAGTATGGAGCGGGAAGGGGCGGTTTGTTTTCAAGATTTTTGTTTCCAGGAGATTTCCATTGCGTATTCCCTAGGCAGTATCTTTTCCTCCTGCACCCGTAGCGTGCGAAAGGAGCCGCCATGGACCTGGGAGCCTTTTCCGTCAGCCTGAACGTCAAGGATGTGGAGGCCTCGAAGGCCTTCTACGAGAAGCTGGGATTCTCCGTCTTCGGCGGGGACGCCTCCCAGGGCTGGCTGATCCTCAAGAACGGCCCCTGCATCATCGGCCTCTTCAAGGGGATGATCCCGAAGAATACTTTGACCTTCAACCCCGGCTGGGACCAGGACGCCAAGGCGCTGCCCGCCTTTACGGACATCCGGGAGATCCAGAAAGCATTGAAAAAGAAGGGCGTCCAGCTGACCTCCGAGGCCGACGAGTCGACCTCGGGACCCGCCAGCTTTACGGTGGAGGATCCCGACGGGAACCCCGTCCTCTTCGACCAGTTCGTCTAGCGCTCGGCCAGCAGGCTCCGGATCTTCCGGATCGTGAGGGGGGCGGAGCCCTCGTAGTGGTTGTTGGCGTTCAGGTAGATCTCGTCCAGGGCGTCCACGAGGGTTTCAATTTCCGGGACGATCCGGGCCAGGTCCTCGTCCTGGGACCGGACGACCCGGCTACAGTCCTCCCCGGTCCCCTCCTCTATACCCTCCCGGTCCGGTCCGTGGAGGCGCAGGCAGGCCCGCGCCGGACTTGCCCAGGGACCAGAACCATTGGTCCACCTCGACGGTGTCGTACTTCGCCGCGTATTCGGCCAGGTAGTTCCCGGGATCCCGGGAGGAGTAGACCAGGCCCTCCCAGGAGGGGGTACTTCCAGGAGCAGGTTCCAATCCGGAGTCGTCCCATGCGTTCAATAGGCCGGATCCGGGACGGCCGGGCGAGCTCCGGCCGCGCGCGGCGGATCGCCTGCCGGAAGGACGTACGAGGGGGTAGCGGAGCCCACCGCAGCGCCCACGGGCGCGAGGAGTTCGCGTGAGGCCGCGACGCGGCCTCACGGCGACGAAGCCTGGCGGCTTCGTCGATTCCCCCGATACGGTTCCTTAATAAAACTGCTAAGGCGGGGTCTAGGGGCTACGTCGAGTTTCTGGGAATAAACTTACGAGGGGGTAGCGGAGAAGCGCCGCGCGGTACGCGCGGCCTTCGTAGCGAGGGGGAGCCGCGACGTCGAAGGCTTCGGGAATCTCCGTGATTCTAGGAAACGCGCGGGTGCGGAGAGACCACGCGGGTCGCGATTCCGCAGGCGCGAAGCGCCGAGGACGTAGCGAGCCGCGTGGTCTCGCAGCAGGCCCCGCGTTCACCTTGGCGGACGGAGATTCCTGAGGAGATTTTACAATCGCGCTCCCCCTATTCGCGTTCTCCGAGCAGTTCCTTGATCTCCCGGATGTCCCGGACCAGCTTGGTCCGGTCCAGGTTCTGGAAGCGCTTGGGGACCATCTCCTTGCTGGTGCACTCCAGGACAGCCACCAGGTTCTGGAGCTCGATCTCGTGGGGATAGGCGGGGGGCACGAAGTCGGCCAGGATCTCGTCCATGTCCTCCCGGGTCACGAAGGACCGGCCGTCCATGGCGGCCCGGAACTTGGCCCGGATCAGGACGGACTCCAGGTCCGCGCCGGAGAACTCGTACTTGAAACGCTTCAAAAGGTCCCCGACGGGGAACCTCCGGATGGACAGGTCCAACTTGCGCACCAGGGTGTCGAAGAGGGCCTCCTTCTCCGCGTCCGTGTCGGGGTAGAAGAGGGCCAGGTGCTCCTCCGCCCGGCCCTGGCGCTTCAAGTCGATGGGCAGGAGGTCCGGACGGCAGGTGATCAGGAACCAGATGATCCGGCCCCGGTACTCGGTGTTGCCCATGAACGAGGCGATCTGGGCGAAGATGCGGT
>JAAYUR010000327.1 GCA_012517645.1 Treponema sp. | reverse complement strand
CCGTACTACATCGGCAATCTTCCTCGGGACGCGGAGGCCTTCCTGGCCGCCCATCGGCAGGCCCTGTCCTACCTGCCCACGGCGATAGCCGCCTTCGGCCCCCTCGGGGAGGGAAAGGCCGTGGACCGGAGCCAGCTGGAGGCCACCCTCGGGAAACACCCCTGGTTAAAGCCGGTATCCGCCGGCCTGTTCGGGGGGGTCTACGATCCCGCCGGGCTTCGGGGACTCGACCGTCTTCTTGCCGCCCTGCCCGCGAGTCCCCTTCACGGCCTTTCAGCCCGGGACGATCTGGACAGGACTGCTCTCCGGCTCTGGGCGGAGGAACTTGCGAAGCTCTTGCGGGACTGAAGTCCTTCGACACGGCCGGGCGGCCCGGCCGGCCTCGGCGTGGACAGCTCCGACCCGGCGCGTTAAGATTTCCCCCATGAACGACATGGACCGGCGGCTTTTGGCCGCCGCGGTGGAGCGGGCCCGGGCATCCCGGGCGGGGGGGAACCACCCCTTCGGGGCGGTCCTGGCCGACACGGAGGGCACGATCCTGCTCGAGGCGGGAAACACGGTCGTGACCGGCCGGGACTGCACGGGCCACGCGGAGACCAACTTGGCCCGGGCCGCCTCGGCGGCCTACGGCCGGGATTTCCTGCGGAAGTGCACCCTCTACACCAGCGCCGAGCCCTGCGCCATGTGCGCCGGGGCGATCTACTGGTCCGGGATCGGCCGGGTGGTCTACGCCCTGGCCGAGTCGGCCCTCCGGAACCTGACCGGGGACGACCCCGAGAATCCCACCCTGGACCTGCCCTGCCGGGAGGTCTTCGCCCGGGGCCGGCGCCCCGTGGCCGTGGAGGGCCCGACGGACGTGCCCGGGGCCGCGGAGGTGCACACGGGGTTCTGGAAGCCCGAAACGAAAGCGTAGCCCGGATCGCGGCAGGTCGGCCCGGCGATGAGCATGCACAACCAGGTCCTGTTCGACATCAAGCTGAACCGGCCAGAACTCCCGGCAGGCTTCCTGCCCCGGAAGGAGCTCGAAGCGAGGCTGGAGGAAGCCTGCGCCAAGGATTTTGTCCTGGTTTCCGGACCCGCTGGGTACGGCAAGTCCCTGGCGATCTCCGCTTGGGCGGGCTCCACGGGACGCGCCGTACTCTGGTTCTCCCTGGGGCCGGAGGACTCGTCCCTCGCCTCCCTGGCGTCCCTCCTTTTCCATGGTCTCTCTCGGCGGTTTTCGGGAGATTCGGGTTTTGGCCCTCCGGAGGGCCCGGATCTCGGGGCGGCCGGAGAGGCGGAGCAGGCGCCCCGATACCTCGCGGCCCTGCTTTCCCGGCAGGTTCAGGAACGGCTCCCGGACCGGGAACTCGTCCTGGTCCTGGACGACTACCACCTCTGCGACGGAGAGCCGGTCAACGCCTTCATCCTGGAACTTTCGAACCAGTCTTCCTCCCGGATGAAATTCGTGATCAGCGGCAGGACGGACCCGGGGCTTCCGATCTCGAAGCTCCGCGCGCAGAACCGGATCGACGAAATCCGTATCCCCGATCTCCGGTTCTCCCCGGACGATCTGGCCGCCTACCTGGCGCTCCACATGAACCGCCCCGTCCCGGAAGAACTCTTGTCCCTGATCGACCGCAAGACCGAAGGCTGGCCCGCGGGGCTTCAGATGCTGTGCCTGGCCCTGGGCCGGTCCGCCGATATCGAGGGCTTTGTCCGGGACTTTTCCGCGAGCCACCGGTTCATCCTCGACTACCTCATGGAGGAGGTCCTGGGCGGGCTG
>JAAYUR010000313.1 GCA_012517645.1 Treponema sp. | reverse complement strand
TTGGCGCGCCTTCGGCGCGCCAAGGTTGATCGGTCGCGCGGCGGCGCGACCGGCTGCCCCGGGAAATCCGCGCCTTCGGCGCGCCAAGGTTGATCGGTCGCGCGGCGGCGCGACCGGCTGCCCCGTATAATCCGCGCCTTCGGCGCGCCAAGGTTGATCGGTCGCGCGGCGGCGCGGCCGGCTGCCCCGGGAAATCCGCACCCGCGGCGTTCAAGCCGGGAGGCTAAGACGCAGGACCGCCAGGGTCGAGGAGTCCGGGTCGAAGGGTTCCCCGTCCCAGCCGGCTTCCAAGGCCGCGGCTCGGAAGCTCCGGCTCTCTGCAAGCTCAACGACCGTTTCGAACCGGAGCGGCGACAAACGGACCGTGCCCTCGGACAGGATCCGGCCCTCCCGGTCCGAGAGCCGCGTATTGAACTCGACGTATCCCCGGCCGTACCGATACGACCGTTCGAATATCCAATCCCGGGTTTCAAGCCGGGGAAGGTTCGACGGCTTTTCCGCCAGGATCTTCCGGTAGTTCAGGAATTGAAGGACCAGGAAGCCCCCCGGACTCAGGACAGCCCGGACCTGGGACAAGAACTCAGCCGCCTCGGCCGGGCCCCGGAGATGGGGCAGGGTGTTGCCCAGGCAGGTGACCGCGTCCCAGGACCCTCCAGGGTACAGCCGCGCCAGGTCGAGCATGCCGGCGATCTTGAAGCTCGGTGCGCCGGAACCGCCGCCTGCGGATCCTGCCGCCGCTTCCCGGGCCGCCCGGATCATGGCCTCCGACGGGTCGATCCCTTCGGCCGCGTAGCCGGCGGCCGCGAACGCCCGGGGGTGGGCCCCGGAAGCGCAGCCCACGTCCAGGATCCGGGCGCCGGGGGCCAAGCCCGCCCTGCCCAGGTAGGCGATCGTCCGGGGATTAACCGGGAAAAGCTCGTCATAGGCCCGGGTGAGCCCGGAATACGCGTCCGCCACGCTGGACCTCCCTTCCTGTCTCTTGCATTCTAGGGTCCGGAGGTCTACCCTGTATACCTATGAAAGAGAAGCGCCCGCCCCGAAGGACGAGTCTGGCGGCCAAGATAATCCGGATCTTGGTCATTTCCCTGACCCTGGGCTTGGGCATCGCGGCTATCCTGTTCGGCCTTGTGCTCTCCACGTCCCGCCAGGAAGTCACCCGGGAAAGCCTGAACCAGGAAGCGGCCATGCTCCAGACCGCGATCGAAAACTTCATGCTTCCCGGGGAGGCTCCCATCGCGGTCCAGTTCTTCCGGGAGATCGAGGGCGCAAATCCCAAGGTTCGCATCTCCCTCTATCGCCGGAACGGGGAGGTAGCGTTCTCCGACAACCGGACCATCCTCCAGGTCAACTCCAACCTGGGGAAGGAGCGGTTCCGGGTCCGTTCCGGCCCAGCCCTGGAAATGCAGATGCCCGCGGATCCGCTCCGCTTCCCGAAGGCCGTATCCATGCCTCCCGAGGACGTGTTCTTCCGACAGGACGAAGGCTCGTCTTCGTATATAAACATTTACCGCCCTCTTATAAACCTTCCCAAGTGCACGGCCTGCCACGGCTCGGACCACACGATCCGAGGGGTTATCGGGATCCGGTTCGACGTCAGCTCCTTCGTGCGATCCGAGAACATCGCCTTGGCATCCGGTGGCGCGGGATTCCTGATCCTGACCGTCGTCCTGGCCGCCGCTCTGGGAGGCATCATGAACCGGGGGGTCGCCGCGCCCGTGACGGCCATCGGGCGGGTCTGCGAACGGGTTACCCGGGGGGACTTCGAGGGAGTGGTCACCGTCCGGGGCAATGACGAGATCGCCCGCCTGGGCATGCAGGTCAACGAGATGGTCCGGGGCTTGCGGGAACGCTACGAGCTGACCAAGTACGTTTCCGCGGGCACCATCGGGGCGATCCAGGCTTCCCAGGAGCCCAAGCGGGTCCGAAAGACCCTGCTCTTCACGGACGTCCGGGGCTTCACGTCCTACACGGGTTCCCACGATCCGGAGCGGGTGGTCGGAATCCTGAACAAGCTCTTGGAGGAGCAGTCCCGGATCATCCACGAGCATCAGGGAGACGTGGACAAGTTCGTGGGCGACGAGGTGGTGGCGGTCTTTTCCGGAGAGGACAGTCCGGTCCGCGCCTGCGCCGCCGCCCTGGCGATCATGGAGACCATCCGGGAAGGACGAGCCGCCTTCGACGGCCTGTCCTTGGGGGCGGGCATCGCCTGCGGAGAGGTGATCCAGGGCATGATCGGATCGGCCCGCAGGGCGGACTTCACCGTGATCGGGGCGTCCGTCAACATCGCGGCCCGGCTCTGCGCCCTGGCCAAACCCGGGCAGATTTTGGTGGCCCGGGACGCCCGGGACGCCGCGGG
>JAAYUR010000479.1 GCA_012517645.1 Treponema sp. | reverse complement strand
CTGGCGGCCTTCGACCTGCCGGGACCGGGCGCCCGGTTCCCGTACACGGGTACAAGCTGGCTGGTGGCGGAAACTACGGCCACGGTGGGCCTGGGGCTCATCGACGCGGGCATGGCGGACCCCAAGGATTGGATGGCGGTGGAGTTCCCGAGGTGAACGGTTGACCCTTGACAGCAGACGGCAAGGGTATTCGAAAATCGGCCGAGCGCCGCGGCGAAGCGCGGGCGACGGTCGAGCCCCGCGGCCCCTTCCACGCGCGGCCCTAGGATCGCCGACCAACCGCCTCGCCGCCCATCGACATTGACCACCCTTCCCGGAGGCGGCTATACTTGAATCGCCACCCTACATCCTGTTTCCAAGGCCAGGCTATGGAAAGCATCAGCGCGAAATACCGAAGCGTCTTCATAGAAGCCATGAAGCACACACGGATGCCGGAGACCGTCACGGACGACAACGTCTTCCAGCCGGCCAACCCGGAGATCCTTCCCTTCATCGACCGTATCATAGAAGAGAACCTCCTTCCCGGCAGCGGGATCCGCCACTTCGAGAACCTGGTGGAGCTTCTCCGGGAAGCCCGGGAAGGGAAGTCCTGCCTCCTTCTTCTGGAGCACTACAGCAACGCGGATCTCCCCGCCTTCCACTATCTCCTGAGACACCACGGCCCCGAGGGCGAGCAGGTCGCCCAGGCCATCGTGGCCGTGGCGGGAATCAAGCTCAACGAGGACAATCCCCTGATCCGGACCATCGTGGAGGCCTACTCCCGGCTGGTCATCTATCCGAGCCGGTCCATGGAGATCATCCGCAGCCACCTGACGGATCCCAAGGAGCTCTTCCTGGAGATGATGAAGAGCCGGAGCATCAACCACGCGGCCATGAAGGAGTTGGACCTACTGAAAAGAACCGGCAGGATCCTCCTGGTCTTTCCGGCGGGAACCCGGTACCGCCCCTGGGACCCGGGGACGAAGAAAGGCGTCCGGGAGATCGACTCCTATCTCAAGTCCTTTGACAGGATGGTCTTGGTCTCCATCAACGGCAACATCCTCCGGATCAACCCCGAGGATCCCCAGATGCACGTGGACCAGGTCTGTCCGGACAAGGTGATCTACGACGCCGGTCCGGTCCTGGATTGCCGGGAGTTCCGGGAGCGCGTCAAGCACGCAACCCACTTCAACGACGACAAGAAGCAGGCGGTCGTGGACGCGGTCATGAAACGGCTGGAGGAGATGCACGAGGCCGTGGAGAAGGATCGTCTGTAGGCGGGAACGCTCCGATCACCTGAGGCGTATTCAATACGCAGAGGGGTTGAATAAGCCACCTGGAAACCCGCGATCGGGCGCGGCGGTCGCAAGGCGAACCCAAGCGATCGTATCGCCAATTTCAAAGGTAACCGACTTATACGATGGGCTTGCCTTCCCGGGTATTCAGTAGACGGAATAGCCTCGAATCTCCGCCACGCGCACGCGGATTCTCACGATCGCGGTATACGTTCCCCCGGTGATCACGATCCGCGGCGAGGCGTCGTAGGCGAAGAGTCCCCGAATCTCCCGAGGCTTGTTCTTCTCCACCGGCCGTAAAAGTTCCCGAAGGGCTTCCTTGGCCGCCTGGTCCAGGGCGGTCTTCCGGGCCTCCCGGCCTCCCGCCAGAGGGGCGGAGCCCCGGCCCTGGGCGGACTGGAAATTCGCCTGCCCCCAGCCGGCCTTTCGGGCCGCAGCGGTCGGGTCCGGTCGGTACTCCAGGTAAGCCCTCAGCTGGGTGCCGGTCAGCCGGGTTTGGGCTGCCGCAAGGCGGGGGTCGCCCCAGGGGATCGCCCCCAGGGGAACGATGTCCAGCTCCTCGACCACTCCCCGGGTTTTATCGTAGGGGACGTACCGGAACTCGAAGCCCCAGATCATCCCCGCGAATATGTACCTCCCCTCGTCCAATAGAGAGCGGACGACCTCGTCGGGAACCACGACCCGGGGGGCGGTATCCGAGATCTCCGCCGGCAGGACCTCCACGGGCTCGGACTCCGCCCAGAACTCCGCCCGCAGGACGAGGTCCTGGCAGGAGACACTTCGGGCCGCGAACAGGCCCGCGAGTAGGAAGGCAAGCCGGACTAGGCCGACGGAGCGGAAGGACATACTAAAATAATCGGAAGATAGTCGTTTCCTGTGGAATCAAAACAGGATGGAGAACAACGGTCACCAGGCGAAATCAGGTTCGTCCGTCGAATCCTGATGATCCGAGCCGATTTCAAAAGTCGGTCACTTTTGAAATCGGCTTTGTGATTGCTTACGGTTCCGTTGCAACCGCTGCGCCCAATCGCGGATTTCAAGGTAGCTTTTCAAAAACT
>JAAYUR010000067.1 GCA_012517645.1 Treponema sp. | reverse complement strand
CGGGGAAAGGAAGGCACGACATGAATCGATTCGCGATCCTTGCGGCGTTCATCCTGCTCGAAGCCGCGGCCGCGGAGGCCCAGGAATCCGCCGTGCGCTTGACCGTGTCGGGCGTGAAGCCCGGGGGTGGAACCGTGTACGCCGCGGTCTTCGACAGCGCCGAGGGCTACCGCAAGAACATCCCCTTCCGGACCTTGACCCTCCAGGCCTCGGCATCGAGCATCGAGGCGGACCTCTCCCTGCCGCCCGGGGAGTACGTCTTCTCCCTGTACCAGGACCTCAACTCCAACGGCAAGCTGGACACCAATTTCATCGGCATCCCCCGGGAGCCGGTCGGGATAAGCAACTACGACGGCAAGGGCCCCCCGGGCGGCTTCGACAAGCAGAAGGTCCGCGTTCCTGCGGGAGGATCCAGCCTGGGGATCCGTTTGATCGCCATCAACCCCTGAATGGTGCCCCGATGGAGAAGCTTCTGGTCGTCCTTATCCTTCTGGCCCTTTCCGGGATCCGGCTCTATTTCAAGATCCGCTTCCACGCCCTCTTCGGGGTCAAGGCCTTCCGGTATGAACCCCTCTGGATCATCCTGAGCCGGTACTTCCTGGGGGCGGCCACGATCGCGGGGTTCCTGCGCTACCTCTACGGGGGCCGGCGTCTGGCGGCCGGGATCGTCTGGGACCTGAGCGCGAGCGACGGAGTCGGCGTGGTTCTGGCCTCCGCGGGACTCGTCCTTCTGCTCTCCGCCCACCGAACCCTGGACGGCAACTTTTCGGTGACCATAGACGCCGGGCAGGATCATCGCCTCGTAACGGAGGGCCCCTACGCCCGGATCCGGCATCCTATGTACGTCGCCTACCTTGTGATCTTCACGGGGCTTTTTGTCCTGACCCGGGATCTCCTGTTCTGCGGCTCCGCGATCCTGGTCATCCTTTCCCTGATGTTCCTGAGGGTCCCCTACGAGGAGCGGGCTTTGAGGAATCGCTTCGGTGGGGAGTACGAGGAATACCGTTCCCGGGTGGGGGCCTTCGTGCCGAGGGCGGGGATTTCCGCGCGAACCGGCCGGACGGGGAGAGGCTCCGTCAGAAACTGAGCTTAAGGGAAGCAAAGGCGGATGCCTCGGTCAGGTCCACGGTTCCCAGGCCGTAGGCGGACAAGTCCCTCCGCCCGTCGAACTCGCTGCCCTCGGGACCGAAGGGAAGGACCGCCCCCGCCTCGAGCGTGAGGTTCTCCTTCGCCTCCCAGGAGAGGCCGGGCAGGAGGACCCAGGACCCGTCCGCCGCGTTGGCCAGGCTCGCGAGGCTCAAGGTCCAATAATCCGAGAAGGTCCGGGCGGTGTACAGGAAGAGGTAGTGCCGCCCGAGCACCGAGGAAGCCCCCGACAGGAGGACCGAAGGGTCGTATTCCTCGGGCCGGGAGGGTCCGGAACCCCGGTAGTAGTATTCCATCCGAAGTTCGACCCCGATCCCGGGCACCGTCCAATCGAAGCCTCCGGAGGCCTCGAGGTCCCGAAGCGCATCGAAGTCCCCGGGGCCCGTGCCGGCTAGGACCGAGGAGGGCAGGCCCAGGGCCGCCTCCCCGTAGACGCCGAAGGGGCCCAGGACTCCCGCGAGGTCCAGGCCCAGCCAGGCCCGGCGCCGGAAGCCCGCGGTTCCCGAAAGGGTCTCCTCCCACAGCACCTCCCGCAGGAACGAGACGGAAAGGTCGAAGGCGCCGACCACGGTCTGGATCCGGACTCCGAAGGGCAGATTTTTCGGACTTCCCTCCTCCACCGTGGAGGCTCCGCGGAGGCTCCTATCCTGGAACGCCAGATAAGTCTGAACGGAAGTCCTGGAACCCAGGGCCAGGCTCGGAGTCAGGGCAAGGATTCCCGCCGTCTCCTCCGATGCGGGATCCAGGCCCCCCGCGGGCACGACCCGGGAGGCGGGATTGAACACATAGGCGGTGCCCCAGGCGATAGGCATCTTCCCGAAGGTCAGGTCGAGGGGGCCGAAGTTCACCCTTCCGTAGGCGTGATCGACGGACAGCTCTCCGTGAAAGTCCTGGTAGGGATAGAGGTCGCCGGGTCCGGCGGAGGGAACCCCCAGCGCGGCCAGGACGGACCCCAGGTAGGTCGGGATACCATAGTGGTCCAGGCGCGCATGCTCGTTCATCCATCCGTGCGCGACGGCGTATTCCGCCTCCATGCGGAAGGCCAGGCTCGGGGAAGGCTCCCAGTCCGCCTTGAGGCGCACCCTGAGGCCCGCCCCGGAAACGGGATCCGGGGGAATTCCCAGGCCGTATACTCCGGCCGATAGCCGGGCATACCCGTAGACCGAACAAGGTTCCGGCGGTCCGTAGTCGTCCCTCGTGCCGATTCCCGGATCCTGGGCCCCCGCGGGGGCGGCAAGGGCAACGAGCAGGACCGCCAGGGCGGCTTGTACCGTTTCCCGTAGGTCGGTTGTTCGAGTGCGATTCATGTCCGTCTCTCCTATTTGTAGAACTGGGCCGGGTTTAAGAACTTTTCTGGAATCGGTACTCCGTACTCCGCCGAGAGGGTGGTCACGACGGTCCGGGAGCCCTTTCGGTGGTTGGTCATGACTAGACGGGTCGCCGTATCCCGGCCGCTTACGTTCTTGTACTCGAGGAACTCGAGGGTCTTGAGCCGGCCGTCCTTGGCCGTATGGAATTCGATGCTCTCCGTGCGGTACGCCTCCCGGCTCACCCGGATCACGAGCCGGGAGTACACGCCCTCCGGCTTGCGGGGCATCCCCTCCAGGGTCCAGGAACGAGCGTCGACGGAAGCCAGCCGGAACTCGTACTTCTCCTCAAGGCGACCGCCTCCGAGGTCCTCGTAGGAGAAGTCTCCCCCGATCCCTTGGACCGATTCCCCCCGGGAAGTCCCGGCTATCTTCCGGACCCGGCCGGTGGAGGGAAAGTAGAGCCACGCGTCCTCTCCGATGGCCAGGATCCGCAGCCCCTTGACGGATCGAGGCTCCAGCACTTCCCGGTAGCTCTCCGAGTCCCCGCGCTCGTAGCCCTCGATCACGAACTCCCGGAATTCCGAGGGGTTCTGCGCGTCCGGGAAGACGCGCATCGAGGTGCGGGTCCGGCTCGTGTCGACCCGCTGGCGGCGGTCCACCTCGCGGATGATGGATAGGGCGTCCTCCTGGGCCGCCAGGGAGGAGGTCGCGGAGACGCCTAAGATCGAGAGGGCGACTACCGCCTTCCAAGCCTTGAGTCTCAGTCCGGTCTTGCCGCTTGTCTTCATTTCGATACCTTCCTTTCCGGGTTCGTTCCCGAAAGCCCGGCCGGGCTCCGGCGGGCCGATATGAGGTTTCTCCGCAGCCCGGCCAGGGCCGGGACCAGGGTCAGGGCGGCGGCGTAGCAGGATAGGATGCCGATGCTCAGGGTCTCTCCCAGGGCCGCGATGCCGGCGTACCGGCCCGCCAGGGCCAGGGAGCCGAAGCCCAGGGCCGTGGTGAGCATGGATAGGGTCACCGCCTTGACGGATCTGGCCAGGTCCCCGGGATCGCCGGACCGTAGAGCGGAGAGGATGTGGACGCAATAATCGATGCCCACGCCCAGGATTAGGGGCAGGGAAAGGGCGTTGACGATGTTGAATCGCCCGAACAGGGGTTGCAGGCCGAAGGTCCAAGCCAGGGCGGCCGAAAAGGCCGCCGTCGCCAAGACCGAGAGAGCTAGGGACCGGAAACCCGCCGCCACGACCGCGAAAACCAAGAGCCCCACCACCAGGGCCGAGGATCGGGCGTCGGCAAGGATTTCCTTCGAGAGTTCCACTCCCAGGGCCAGGGATCCGGTGGCTTCCGGATCGACCGAGGCGAGTCCCCCGGAGAAGCGTTCTATCGACTCGGCATCGGCCAGGCCCGAAGCCCCCTGGATCAGCACGAGGTACAGGCCGCCGTCGGGACTCACGTACTCGGCACGCAGGTCATCCGGCAGGTCCGCGATCGTGATGGGCCGATTCGCGGCCGTTAGGGACCGGAGGTTCCTGCCCAACGCTTCGGAGAAGCCACCGTCGATGCGGGAGAGGACGGCCGCGGCTTCCGTCCGGCCGAGGGCCTCCACCTTCCGGCGGAGGGAGCCGAAGACCTCCCGGCCCGAGGCTCCCGCCCGGCCGCCCTGGATTTCCCGGACCAGGGCGTTCCGCTTGCGAACCGGCAGAGACGTCTCTCCCAAGGACAGCGCGGCCAAGTCGCCCAGCTCGATCATGTTCCATTCGAGGCGCTGGACTTCATACACGAAGTCCTCGACGGCGGCGGCGTTCCAATCGAAGCCGGAGGCGCGAAGGGGTCTATCCGTCATCCGGGCGATCCGGGCGAGCCGTTCCTCTTGTTCCTCAGGACTCGGGATCCAATCGGCGGCGGACTCGACCCGTCGAACGTAGGGCGCGTCCTTGAACCGGTTCTGGAGTATCCGCGCCTCTTCCAGACCGCCTGCCGCGGCCATGTGCTGCCAGGTGGAGAGCCCGAAGCGCTCCGCCACCAGCCTCTCCGCCTCCTGGGCCGCCGTGCCCTGGGGACCGATGCGGCGCATGTCGAAATCGAAGGCGTTGCGCGGGATGTTCGAGCCGGCCAGGACGGCCAGGGCCGTTCCGCAGGCCAGGACGAGACCGGGTCGCCTCCCGCAGGCCCGGGCCGCCCGAGTGGGCAGGGAGAAGGCGAGCACGGGCCGGCCACTCGCGGTTCCGGGCCGGCCCGGGAAGGCCGCGACGAGGGCCGGCAGCACGAAGAACGACGCGGCCAGGGTCGTGAGGATGCCTGTGCCCGCGATCAGCCCGAATTGGCGAAAGGCCGGGGTCCTGGACAAGAGAAGGGAATAAAAGGCCAGGGCCGTGGTCAAGCCTCCGACCAGGACCGGATTCCCGACCTCCGCAAAGACCCTGCCCATGCGCTCCGCGGGATCGGCTACCGTGTCGGAAAGGGAATCGTAGCGGGAGGCCAGGTGGATGCCGAAATCGATGCCCAGGCCCACGAGCAGGGCTCCGAAGGAAGTGGTGATCATGTTCAGTTTTCCGACCGTCAGGGCCGCAAAGCCCAGGTCCGCGATGATGCCCATGCCCAGGGCCGCCGTCGCGAAGAGGATCGACCTACGGCGTCGGAAGGAGACCCAAAACAGGACCAGGATAAGAAACAGAGCCAGCAGGGTGGGGTAGAACAGATCCGAGCGTATAGCCTTGTCTTCGTCGGCCTCGTTGGCCACATCCCCGGTGAAGGAGAATCGGATGTCCCGTTGTGCGGACTCCACTTCACGGGCCAGGGCCCCGGCTCCCTCCGTCAGAGCGGTCAGCCGCGCGCGGTCTCCCAGGTCGAAGGTCGGCCGAAGGGTCAAGAGCAGGGTCCTTTCCTCGGGGTCGAGGAAGTATTCCTCTCCGAAGAGCCAGACCTCCGCGAGCCGTTCATCCGTAGGCGCATCTTCCGGGGGACCGGCGGCCGGAACGGACCCGTCGGCTTCCGCCTCCAGCCGGCGCCCGAGCTCCTCCGCGAACAGGCCCATCCGGGACATGAGGGCGAAGGCTTCGTCCTCTCCCTCCGGGCCCGCCACCTCCTCGTCGGAGCCGTCGGAGAGCTTCTCCTCCATCAGGTCGTTGGCCGCCCGGAGGAGGGGCACGAGCCGGGTGGATTCCAGGAGGCGATCCGTGTCCTCCAGCTCCTCGGCGTCCTGGAGCAGGAGCCCCCAGGTTTCCGGGAAGGACCGAGCCGCCTTGAGGCGGACCGAGCGGACGAGATCCTTCGTGCGGGGATCCTCCCGTAACCTCGCGGAAAAGGTTTCCGCCGCGGAGGTTAGGGAGCTCCGATCCGGGCCTTCGATCACGACCACCAGGGATGAGGTGGTGGAGAAGGCTTCGGATATCTTTGAAAAGCCCCGGGCCGCCGGGTTATCCGGCGGAAGCATCTGGGAGATATCCGTCTCCACCCCGAGTCCGGCGGCCGCCCATAGCGCGGCGGCCGTTAGGACCGCGGCGGCCGCCAGGATTGCGAGGGGGTGGCGCATGGACCAGG
>JAAYUR010000440.1 GCA_012517645.1 Treponema sp. | reverse complement strand
CGTTCCCGCGGCCGCGGGACCGGAGACCTTGAGGGTTTTCGACCGGATCCGGAGCCTTCCCTCGGTCCGTCCCTCCCCGCCTGCCGAGGTCCGGACGCCCTCCCCGGCGCCGTTCAACCCGCACCCCGCGGAGCTGGGCAGGACGGCATTGTCCTCGGGCCCCCTGACGGGCTTCTTGGCCCGGGTTCCCGACGCGGGGATCCTCGTGGCGGTGGACGGACGGGGAACCCTGTACGCCTTCGATCCGGCGGGGACCATCCTCTGGAGCCTCGGGACCGCCAACCGGGGGGATCCCGGGAGCTACCCGGTGAGTTTCAAGGGCACCGCATACTACGGCGGAAACGCGGAACTGGTGGCCGTGGACGGAGCGACGGGGGAACCCTTGGCGCGCAGGCCCTCGTCCCCGGGCAGGGAACCCGGGACGAGGCCGGCGCCGTTCCCGGATTCCCTTCTACTTCCGAGCCCCTCGGGGATCGAGATCCTGGACCCCCGTACCCTGGAGACGAAGTCCACGATCCCCCTGGCCGCCGGACCCGGGACCCTCCCGGTTCAGAAGGACACCTTCGCCCTGGTCGTCGACCGCGAGGGGACCCTGCTCCTGGTGGATCCCGTCTCCGGCACGGTCCGCGCCCGGACCGTCACGGGCGCCCGGGGCTACTCGGCGGTGTCCCCGCGGATCCTGGAGGAGAGGGCCTGCTTCGCCGATCCCACGGGGCTGATCGTGATGGTGGATCTGGAGAAGATGTCGGTGCTCTGGGAGCGCCGCGCCGGGGTGCCCGTGCTCACGGACCTGGAGTTCGGCCGGGAAGGGGTGTTCGCGTACGGAAACGGCACCCTGTTCGGGTATCGCCCGGACGGGGAGGCCCTGATGGCTCCCCTCCCGGGGGTGAGCGCTCCGCCCCTTCTGGCCCGGGGTACGGTGTACTTCGGGACCGAGAAGGGGGAACTTGTCGCGGCCCAGGCCTCTCCTTGGCGGATCCGGGGGACCGTCCCCTTGGGGGACGTGCCCAGCGCCCGGCCCCTGCTGGTGGGGGACACGCTCTACGTGGGCACCCGGAGCGGGAAGCTCGTCCGCATCGACGTGACCAAGCTTCCCCTATAATCCGGAACCGGGGCCGGGAACCGGCTACCGGCCCCGCTCCAGCTCCAGGGTCCGGGTGACCGAATCGCACACCTCCGGCGGCCCGAAGTACTGGATGGCCCCGGGGAAGCGGTAGACCGTGCGGACCGCCCAGTCCTCCCGCTCGGCGACGAAGGCCTTGAAGGGCCCGCCCTCCAGGTCCACCAGGGCCTTCCGGATGACCGGCTTCCGGGAACCGTGGCGGCGCTCCAGGTTCATCATCATGGTGAGGGGGGCCCCCCCGGCGGTCCAGTCCTCGGCCTTGGCCGTCAGATTCCGGACCGAGGAGATGTAGCCCGAGAGCCCCGAGGCGATCAGGGCGAAGGCCGTGAAGCCCAGGGAATAGCAATAGTCCGCGTCGAAGTTGGACGGGAAGGCGCTGCGGCCTTCATAGCCGAAGAAGTGGTTTTGCCAGCTGAACTTGCCCTTGTAGGTCCCCGCGGCCTTCCGATCGGCGAGCCGCGCCTCGACCAGGGCGATGAGGAGCTTTTCCGTCTCGATCCGGGATACCTGGACGTTGCCGTGGGGATCCCGGTCCATGATCAGCTGGAGCTTGATGTCCCCGGGAAGGCTGCGGTAGAGGGCGGCGGAATCCGGGGACAGGCGGGCGGTCACGAACTCGATCCGGGCGGCGGCCTCCCCCAGGGCCCCGAACGCGGAGGCCTCGGCGGCCAGCAGGTCGTTCAGCTCGGAGATCAGGACCTTGAACTCGGGGATGAACTCCACAAGGCCCTCGGGCACCAGGACCACTCCGAAGTTCTCCCCCCGTTCGGCCCGGGCGGCCACGGCGTCGCAGATGTAGTCCGTGATGCGGGAAAGGGTCCAGCCCCGGGCCTCGACCTCCTCGGATACCAGGGCGATGTTGGGCCGGCACTGGAGGGCGCACTCCAGGGCGATGTGGCTGGCGGACCTGCCCATCAGCTTGATGAAGTGCCAGTACTTTCGGGCGCTGGCGGCGTCCCGCTCGATGTTCCCGATCAGCTCGGAGTAGGTCATGACCGCGGTATCGAAGCCGAAGCTGGTCTCGATGTACTCGTTCTTCAAGTCTCCGTCGATGGTCTTGGGCACCCCGATGACGGATACGTTCTGGCCCCTTCCCGCGAAGAACTCCGCCAGCAGGGCGGCGTTCGTGTTGGAGTCGTCGCCTCCGATCACGACGACCGCGTCCAGGCCCCGGGCCCGGACGGCGGCGGCGGCCTTCTCGAACTGCTCGGGGGTTTCGATCTTGTCGCGCCCGGAGCCGATGATGTCGAAGCCCCCGGTGTTCCGGTACCGGTCCACGAGATCCCCGGTGATCTCCACCGCCTTGTCGTTGACGAGGCCGCCGGGGCCTCCCGCGAACCCGATCAGGCGGGACTCCGGGTTGCCCTTCTTCAGTCCGTCGAAGAGCCCTGCGATCACGTTGTGGCCCCCCGGCGCCTGGCCGCCGGAGAGGATGACTCCTACGGTCAGCCTGCGCTTCATCCCCGGGTTGGAGCCCTCCACGAACCGGGCCAGGGGTTTCCCGTAGGTGTGCGGGAAAAGAGCCCGGATCCCCTCGGAATCCGGGCTTCCCCCGGAAGTTCCGTGTCCTGCGGGTTCCTCGAGCCGTAGGGCGATCCGATCGACGCTCCCGCGGAGGATGGCGGGAAGCTTGGGTTCGTACTCGTACCGGATTTTCTGGAGGGGGGATTCGTCCATAGGGGATACTCCTTGAATCGGGCAATCCTTCGGCGTTCCGGCGGCGCCGGCTCGTTCGACGGGCGGCGTTCCGGCGCGGCGAATATCGGTCCAAGTTTAACGCAACGGGGCAAGGATAGGGAAGCCGTCCGGCTAGGCGGTTTCGGGCTCCCCCGAGAGCTTCTTGACCTCTTCCTGGGTCATGGGACGCAGGATGCGCACGCCGGTTTCCGCCGTGCGGGCGATCAGGTCCTTTCCGTCCGGCGTCCGCATGCCCACGATCTGGACAATCGGGAACCGGGGATTATCGGGATTGACGTCCACCACCTGGGCGGGCTTGCCGTTGGTCAAGAGCACATAGGACCCGATGGGGTAGATCGACAGGGAATACACCAGGGCGCGGATCACGGTGTCGTCGTATTTCTTTCCCTCGTTCTTGAGGAGATCCACCATCCCGGAATAGCCGTCCCGGGCTTCCCTGAAGGGGCGGCTCGCGGTCACGGCGTCGAAGGAGCAGGCTACGGCTATGATCCGGGAATACAGGGAGATCTTGTCGCCGGCGATGCCCCGGGGATAGCCGGTCCCGTTCATCCGTTCGTGGTGCTCCAGGGCCGCCAGGCTGATGGCCAGGGGGACTTGCTTTTCCTTGAGCACGTTGTACCCCAGGATGGGGTGGGCGGTTATGGACCTCCGCTCCTGCGGGCTGAGTTGACGGCTGGCCATGTAGAGCTGGGGAGGCAGGCGCACCATCCCGATCTCATGGAGCAAGGCGGCGCTGCCCAACTCGATGAGTCGGTGGTTCGGCAGCTTGAGGGTGGACCCGATCACGATGGAGAGCACCGTGGTGCGGGTGGAATGGGACACCAGGTAGTTCGAGTGCGGCTGGACCAGGGATTGGATACGGAGAATGAAGCGGCGGTTTTCCGTGATCACCTCACAGAGCGCCTTTATGCGGGCGGAAACCTCCCCCAGCACAAGCTCGTTCTTGGTGACATACCGGCTGTATACGGACTCCACGAAGGAGGCGAACTGCTCGTAGAAGGCCCGCACCTTGTCGAGACGCTCCCCGTCCCCGGCGTTGACCGCCACGACGGGACTCCCGTTCTCCCCGGCGGCTTCCCCTTCGGAGTCCACGTCCGGAATGATCTGCTGGGGTACGCCCTCGGTATAGACCTTCCGGAATCCCCACTCGATCAGGTGATTGATCAGGGTCCGGGTTACGGGGGTTTCTGTGGATAAAAGGATATAATCTTGATCCAAAAGGACCGGTTTGGAGAAATAGGTGTCCGGCTCAAGGTCCTTTACGGGTATTTCGTTCATGGTCCCCATTGACCCCCCGAAACCTTCATACTAGACTACTGCCGAGGTTCCCGGCAAGGCTGATCCGTACGCGCCCTCCTGTCAAGAGCGGAGCATCCCGAATACCTTTCGGAGCGTCCCTGGATGAAGTTTAAGACAATTTTTATTCTTTTCAACGCCGTCGTGGCCTTCTCGTTCCTCTTCATCTTCCTCTTCCCGTTGTTTATCCTGGGCGGGGAGTACGCGGTCGGGTTCTGGAAGACGAACTGGTTCCTGGGGATTCTCTTCCTGGTCATCCTGGGAATCCTGAACTGGTTCTTCCTGTCCAACTG
>JAAYUR010000173.1 GCA_012517645.1 Treponema sp. | reverse complement strand
TCCTGATAATCCTGTCGAAAATTTCCGGAAACCGTTTCTTTTCCACGTGCCTTGACAGCGCCTTCCGGGCCGGGATTACATAGGCTCATGGCAAGCCCATCCCTGCCCCCCTCCACGTTTGAAGCGGCCTTCGGGGGCGACCCGGATCTCGCGTCCGCCGCCCGCGTGGCCGTGTCCGAGGCCCTGAAAGTCCAGCCCGGGGAGAAGGTCCTGATCGTGGCCAACCCCTGCCGGGACTCCATCGAGATCTCCCGGGCCCTCTTCGACGCGGTCCTGAAGGTGGGCGGCCGTCCGAGTCTCCTGGTTCAGCCGGTCAAGGCCCAGCTGGATTACGCGGAGGAAGCCTTGATCGCGGCCTTCGAGTCCCACCCCGACGTGGTCATGTCCATCAGCGCGGAGAAGATGGGCAAGGATCGGAGCGGCCTGGAAACCCCCTACGAATGGGACGAGGTCTCCTACGACCATGTCTTCCACTACCAGCTCTACGGAGCCAAGACCCTCCGGGCCTTCTGGTCCCCCCGGATCACCCGGGAATCCTTCCTGCGCACGGTCCCCATCGACTATGCGGAGCTCCGGGGCCGCTGCCGCAGGGTAAAGGAAGTCCTGGACAAGGCCGAGCGGATCCGGGTCACGAACCCCAAGGGAACGGACATCACCATCGGCGCCCGGGGCCGGTCCGCCTTCTCCGACGACGGCGACTTCTCCCTGCCGGGACAGGGAGGCAACCTTCCCGCCGGAGAGGTCTTCCTTTCCCCGGAGCTGGGCACCGCGGAGGGCCTCATCGTCTTCGACGGATCCATCTCCTGCGTCTCCGGCGACCTAGTCCTGGACCGGTCGGTCCGGGCGGTCGTGAAGGGCGGCTTCGTGGCCGAGGTGGAGGGGGATTCCGAGGCCGCCGAGGTCCGGCGCTCCCTGGAGGACGGGGCCGAGAGCGCGCGCCGCATGGCCCAGGAGGGGCGGATCTCCCCGGAGAAGGGGGAGCAGTACGCCCGGAACGCCCGCAACCTCGGGGAGCTGGGGATCGGGCTGAACCCCCGGGCTCGGATTTCCGGCAACATGCTGGAGGACGAGAAGGTCCTGCGCACCTGCCACTTCGCCATCGGCTCCAACTACGACGAGGACGCCCCGGCCTTGGTCCATTTCGACGGCCTGGTGACGGAGCCCACGATCACGGCCTACCTTCCCCGGGGACGGGAGGTCGTGATCGAGCGGGACGGGGAGCTCCTATTGTAGGACCCGGTTCCGTTCTGTATACTCCGGCCATGGAACCGACCAAGACCGCCCACTGGGCGGACGCCTACGCCCAGAAGATCATTCAGGAAAAGGGCGACAAGGAAACCTACACCTGCGCCAGCGGCATCACCCCCTCGGGCACGGTGCATATCGGCAACTTCCGGGAGATCATCTCCACGGAGCTCGTGGTCCGGGCCCTCCGGCGCCTGGGCAAGAAGGTGCGCTTCATCTACAGCTGGGACGACTACGACGTCTTCCGCAAGGTGCCCAAGAACATGCCCAACCAGGAGATCCTGACCAAGCATCTCCGGTTTCCGATCAACCTGGTCCCGGATCCCTTCGAGAGGGAAAGCAGCTACGCCCGGCACCACGAAGTGAACGTGGAGAAGATCCTCCCGGTAGTGGGCATCTATCCGGAGTTCCTCTATCAGGCCGAGCGCTACCGGTCTTCGATGTACGCCGAGGGGATGCGCCGGGCCCTGGAGCGGCGCGCCCAGATCAAGGCCGTCCTGGACGAGTTCCGGGCCGAAGACCTCTCAGACGACTGGTGGCCGGTCTCCATATTCTGCGACTCCTGCAACCGGGACGGCACCACGATCCGGTCTTGGGACGGGGAGTGGAAGCTCTCCTACACCTGCGCCGACTGCGGCCACGAGGCTACCATCGACCTCCGCAACGCCAAGGGGGCCAAGCTCTTCTGGCGCATCGACTGGCCCATGCGCTGGGCCAAGGAGGGGGTGGACTTCGAGCCCGCGGGCAAGGACCACCACACCCAGGGCGGGTCCTTCGACACCGCCCGGCGGATCATCCAGGTGGTGTACGACGCGGAGGCCCCGGTCTCCTTCCAGTACGACTTCATCTCCATCAAGGGCCGGGGGGGCAAGATATCCTCCTCCTCCGGGGAGGTGATCGACCTCTACGACGTCCTGGAGGTATACACCCCCGAGGTGACCCGGTACCTCTTCGCGGGCACCCGGCCGAACACGGAGTTCGCCATATCCTTCGACCTGGACGTCATCAAGATCTACGAGGACTACGACAAGACCGAGCGGGTCTACTACGGGGCGGAGGCCCTGGCCGACCCCGACGAGGTGGAACGCGAGAAGCGGATCTACGAGCTATCCCAGCCCGGCGAGCCCGAACCGGTCATGCCCTACCAGGTGGTGGGCGGGTTCCGCCACCTCTGCAACCTCCTGCAGATCGACGGCGGCGACATCGACAAGACCCTGTCCAAGCTGCCCGGCCTGACGAAGGCCCAGGAGCCCAAGCTCCGGGTCCGGGCCCGGTGCGCCTGGAACTGGATCACCAAGTTCGCTCCCGAGGACTTCCGCTTCCGACTGCGCGAAGACGGTTCGGCGATCGAGACCACGCCGACCGAAAAAGCCGCCCTGGCGGCCCTTCGGGACGCGGCCTGCGGGGGGGGGCTGGACGAGACCGCCCTGGCGGAGCGGATCTACGCGATCGCCCAGGAAAACGGCCTGGAGCCCAAG
>JAAYUR010000161.1 GCA_012517645.1 Treponema sp. | reverse complement strand
TCCGGCGCGGATTTGAGCGCCCATATACCGGAGCCCCTCGTTCTTCCGCCCGGAGGCCGGGCGGCGATTCCCACGGGACTCCGCATGGAACTTCCGGAGGGCTGGGAAGCCCAGGTGCGCCCCCGGTCCGGGCTAGCCCTGGAGTACGGGATAACCTGCCTGAACTCTCCCGGGACCGTCGACTCGGACTACAGGGGGGAGATCCGGGTCATTCTTGCCAACCTGGGTGCCGAGTCCTTCACGGTCCGGCCCGGGGACCGGATAGCCCAGCTGGTCGTGGCTCCCGTAGCGCGGGCGGAATTCCGCCGTGTGGAAGCCCTCTCGGACAGCGCCCGCGGTCCGGGAGGATTCGGGTCGACGGGCAGGGCTTGAGGATACCATGAGGACCCGGGGGAGGAGCCGCCATCGCACCGTCGAGGCGTACGTCCTAGGAGAGTTTTTGCTCGCCTTCGCGGTCTCCTTCGCCTTCTTTTTCCTTGTGTTCTTCGCGAACCAGATGCTCCTGATGGCCGAGGACATCCTGTCCAAACGGGCTCCGGTCTGGGACGTGGTTCGTCTCGTAGTGTACGCCACTCCGGCCGTCCTCGCCCTGGCCTTCCCGTTCGCCTCCTTGACGGGAGCGTTGATGGCCGCTGGGCGTTTGTCCTCGGACTCCGAGCTTCTGGTCCTCCAGTCTTCGGGCATTTCGCCCGCCCGGATCTTCCTTCCCTTTCTTGTCCTGGGCATGCTCTTTTCCGCGGGTTCCTTCGTGATGAACGACGCCCTCCTTCCCCTGGGAACCGTGAATTTCAGCCGACTGTACCGAAGGATCCTTGCCTCGTCCCCGGCCCTGGAGTTGACGGCACATTCGGCCCGCAGATGGGAGGGTCTGACCATCGTCTCCGGGGATTCCCGGGACGGGGTCGTCTCGAACCTCCTGATCCTGGACGCTCCCCAGGGAGGAAAGAGACGCTTGATCACCGCTGGAAGGGGCACGCTTTCCGAAGGGGAGCCCGGGGTGCTCTCCCTTTCTCTGACGGATATATTCAGCCAGTCTAACGATCCCGCGAGACCCGGCCGTTTCGAGGTGTCCCGGGCGGAATCGATGCAGTACAATCTGCTGCTCAGGGATATCTCCGACATGAGCCTGGGGGTCAGCCCCCGGGAAATGAGTTCCCGGGATCTGGGCGCCCTGATTCGGGAACGGCAGCAAGCCGCGACCGCCCGGTCGATCCGACGATCGGAAGAGGCCCGGGAGGCCCGGGAACAGGCTATGGAGCTCTATCTAAAGGCTCTGGAAGGAAAAACTCCAGCCGCCCGGGCGTTATCCGAGATGAAGCCCCTCCTGGAAAGAGCCTCGGGACTCTCGGTTCCCGCTGCGGAGGAGCGGACCCTTCGGATTTACCGGCTGGAGTATTTCAAGAAATTCTCGATCCCCGCCGGGGCGTTCTGTTTCGTGATCCTGGCCTTTCCCCTGGCCACCCTCACGCGCCGGGGAGGCCGGGCAGCAGGATTCGGGATCGGCTTGCTCGTGGCGGTCCTCTACTGGGCCATGCTGGCCGGCGGCCAGACCCTGGGGAACCGCATCGAGGGTATGTCCCCATTCTGGGCGATGTGGGCGCCGAACGTTTTCGTCCTGGTCGCCGGCGGAGCGGCCTTCGCGGTCAAACGGGCTGTAGGGTAGGCGAGTGAAGCCCCGGTGGACTCTCCATGGCTACGTCCTGGCCGCCGTGATACCGGCCTTTTTGGTATCCTTGGCCTTCTTTGCCCTCCTCTTTGAATTGATCGACCTCTTCGCGAACCTGGTGAAGTATATCCAGAACGAGGCTTCCCCTGCCGAGGTCTTCCGCATCCTGGGGCTGTACCTGCCGCGCTGCCTGTCCCTCTCCATAGCCCCGGCCATGCTCTTTGCCACGGCCTACGGATTCGGCGTCCTCAAGACCTCGAACGAGCTCATCGTGATCCACGGGTCCGGCGTTTCCCTGGCTTCCTTTTCCGTTCCGGTACTACTGTTCGCGGCACTCGCGTCCGCCGGGGGGTTCTGGTTCGAGGATTCCGCGGCCCTCCCCATGCTGCGCCTCAAAAAGGAAGCGTCCCGAGCCTTGATGGGACAGACGGTAACCCTGAACAACGCTGAAATCGCCCTGTATAACCGCACGACGGGGGTGGTCTGGACGGCGGACTACTTCGACGACCCGGGTGCCTCCCTGTCCGGGGTTACGACGGTCCGCAGGGACCCGAAGGGAACCTTCCTGGAGCGGGTCGACGCGCGCCGGGCCCGTTGGGACGGGAGCCGATGGGAGTTCCTGGACGTCCGGATCTGGACCGCCCAACCCGACGGCTCGATCCTTGAGAGGTTCCTCCCGGCCTGGAACGCCCCCTACTACGCGGAATCTCCCGCCTCCTTCCGGAAGGGACGCAAGGACCTCGAAGACCTGAACACACAGGAGGCGCTTGAATACGCCCTGTTCCTGAAATCCGCGGGCTTGCCCTTCGTGGGGGCCTTGGCGGAGGCGTACGAACGGTATACCTTCGCCGCGACGCCCCTGGTCGTGGCCCTCCTGTCCATCGGCGCCGGGGGCCGTCTGCGAAAGAACATCCTGCTGTCGAGCCTGTTGCTCAGCCTGACCGCGTCTACGGTCTACTATGTGATCAGGATGGTTTCCCTGCTCCTGGCCCGGCTGGCCCTGGTCTCGCCGATCGCCGGGGCCGCCGCGCCGGTTGTGTTCTTCCTGGTCCTGGGGATACTCCTTTTCCGGACAGCCCATACTTGAGCCAAGGAGTCGCGATGCACGGTACGGAGATATTCACCATCCACGCCCGGGACGGGCGGACCAAGGCTCGAACCGGGGTTCTGGATCTTCCCCACGGAAAGGTTCGCACCCCGGTCTTCATGCCCGTGGGCACCAACGCGACCGTGAAGGCGGTGCCGAAGGAATACCTCGAGGAGATGGGTTTCGAGATCATCCTGGCCAACACATACCACCTCTACCTCCGGCCCGGCCACGAGCTGATCCGGCAGGCCGGCGGCTTGCACGGCTTCACGGGCTGGAAGGGCAACTTTCTCACGGATTCCGGCGGGTTCCAGGTGTACTCGTTGGCGCCCTTCCGGAAGATCACCCACGAGGGGGTCCGCTTCCAATCCCATATCGACGGTTCCCGTCACGTCCTGCGGCCGGAGGACGCGGTGGATATCCAGACCGCCCTGGGCAGCGACATCTTCATGCAGCTGGACGTATGCACCCCCTATGGAGCCGAGGAGAGGGAAGCCCTGGATGCGTTGAGGATGACCACCGATTGGGCCCGCCGTTCCAAGGAGCGCTGGCTGTCCTCGAGGGGCGATTTCCGGGGCAGCCTGTTCGGGATCGTCCAGGGGAATTTTTTCCCCGACCTCCGCGCCCGCAGCGCCGAGGAGATCCTGGAGCTTGACCTGCCCGGTGTGGCCTTGGGCGGACTCTCCGTTGGGGAGCCCTTCGAGGTCTTCGAGGAGACCCTGGCGTATTCCGCGGACCTTCTGCCGGACGCGAAACCCCGGTACGTGATGGGCATCGGCACTCCGGAATACATCCTTGCGGCCGTTGAGAACGGGATCGATATGTTCGACTGCGTACTCCCCACACGGACCGCTCGGAACGGGCTTCTGTACACCTTTTCCGGGAAGATCGTCATCAAGAACGCCCAGTACGAACGGGACTTCGGCCCCCCCGACGAGGAGTGCGGGTGCCGCGTCTGCCGGCAATACTCCCGGGCATACCTCCGTCATCTTTACAAGAACGGCGAGATCCTCTGGTCCATCCTAGCCTCCTACCACAACCTCTTCTTTCTCAGGGACCTGGTCTCCCGTATCCGATATAGTATTGAGAGCGGGTCTTTTACGGAGTTCAAGAAGACCTTCTATGCGAAATACCGCGGCTGACCGGTCCAGCCGCCGCCCGAGGGCGCCGTGCGCCCGGGCGGCGCTGAGAACCGGGCCGAAAGGATGGGGCGCGTGAAGAGGTTCCTGTTCGTCCCAGCGTTCCTGCTCGCGGCGGCCCTGACTGCCGCCCAGGATTCCGCGGCCTTGGAAAAGCGGCGGGACGTGATCCGATACGGGATCGAGTCCGAACTTCTCGAGTTGGTGACCACCCTGCAGAACGAGAAGGAGGACGCCCTCAACGGGGATCTCCTCGAGGTCCTTGCCCAGTCCCGCAGCCCCCGGCTGCGGGAGGCCGTCCTGAAGTTTTTTGCCCTCCGGGAATGGCCCGGGGCGGTCCGGGCGGCGGTAGCCCTCTTGGACGGACGGGACCAGGAGTCCGCGCAGTCCGTTAACGCGGCCCTGGGGTATCTCTCGGCGGTCAAGGCACGGGAGGGAATACCCGAGGCGCGGGAGATCCTGGAATCCCGGGAGCCCAAGTACCTCCCCCAGGCCGTACGACTTCTAGGCAGGGCCGGGGGGGACTCCGAATCCGAGCTTTTGCTGGACCTCTACAAGTCCGATGAAACCTCCGACGCCCTTCGGCAGGACGTGATCCAGGCGCTGGGCGAGATAGGGGCCCGGGCCGCCGTGGAAAGCCTCATGGAAACCCTGGACGATACGGCGGGCAAGAAGACGACACGCATGTTCGCGGCGGAAGCATTGGGGAAGATCAAGGACGCCCGGGCCGTCCCGCCCCTGGTCCGCGCGGCGAACGGGGAGGATCCTCAGGTCCGTGGAGCCGCTGTCACCGCCCTGGGCGTTTTTTCAGGCGCCGAGGCGGAGGCCGCCATCGTGCAAGCCCTTCGGGACAGCGTACCCGCCGTACGGCTGGCCGCGGTCAAGGCCTCCGTGTCTCGCACAATCCGGGATGCGGAACCTTTCATCCGGTTCCGGGCGCGGAACGATCCGGACAGGAACGTGAAGAACGAGGCCATAAAGGCCCTGGCCGCCCTGGGAGGCCGGGAGAACCTGCAGTTCCTGAGGGACTTGCTCCAGGACAGGAAGGCGGACGCACCGTCCCGGGTCGCCGCTTTTACCGCCCTGCTGGAGAAGGATCCGGAGGGGTCCCGGGAGGATCTGGACAAGGCCCTGTCGGCGGAGGCGGCATCGAAGGATCCCTCCCTGCTCAAGGCCTTCCAGCGGGCCCTGGTCCAGGGGACCGACAAGGCCGCGGCGCCCCTTGTGGAAGCCTACGTTCTCAAGAGCCCGGACTTCGGTACCCGGATAGCCGGAATCGACTGGGTCAGAAAGAACAAGGTCGCCTCCCTCCGAACCGTGCTGGCGGCCCTGGCGGAAACGGACAAGGTGGAATCCGTCCGAACCCGGGCGGCCGCGGCGCTCGCGGATCTGTGAGACTAGGCGCTTTCTCCGCTCTTCCCCGGCTCCTCGCCGTTCATCGCCGGCAGGCCCGGAGTCTCCAGACAGCGGAGGATCTTGTTCAACCGATCCGCGGGCGGCACATAGCGGTTGAAGGTCAGGGTAAGGACCTTGCTGAACCGGTTCACCATCCGGACCGGTTTTCCAAGACAGCCCTGTATCGGGCCCGAGTATTCGGGGAAGAACTCGGGCTTCAGGGGGATGATCGTAAGGTCTTCTCCGTCAAAGAACACCTCCGCGACCCGCGGGGGGACGGGAACCAGGAAGACCAGGAAGTCGCTGCGTCGGCCTCCGATCGATTTCTTGCCCCCGGACTGCAGCGTCCGGACGTTTCGCAGTCCGATGTTCGGATTCTGGTCCTCGACCCGGAATTCGACCCGCAGAGAACCGGTTCGCTTCACTACGGGAACGAAATCCGAGGTGCGGACGGGCGAGACCGAGAGGACCGGACGGTTCGGGGAGGTGGCCGCGGCGAACGCGGCCAGAACGTCCGCGGCGTCTCGGGCCGAAGTGTCCCGGTAGCGGGCGGCTTCCTCCTCCGTAAGGGAACGGCCGGACGCGAAGGCCCGGGCTTCCTCGGAGGAGACATGCTTGGGCGCGGATTCCTCCCGGTAGACCCGGGCTTCCTCAGCGGTCAGATGCTTGGAGGCGGATGCCTCCCGATAGATCCGCGCCTCCTCGGCGCTCGGGTGCTTGGGAGCGGATTCCTCCCGGTAGACCCGGGCTTCCTCCTCTGTGACGTGCTTCGGTACGAGGCCCTCCCGGATACTGCGGGCTTCCTCGTCGCTCACGTGGCCGGGGACGAGGTCGGCGGAATAGACGCGGGCTTCTGCCTGGGTGACTCGGGCGGTCTCCTCTCTTCGGGCGGAGCCCAGGGTCTTCCTCCGCTCCTCCGCTGCCGCCGCCTCCGCATCCAGGACCGCCGCCACGACGGGCTCTTCCGCCCGGCGGTGGAGTCCTTGTATGTAGACGACCAGAAGGACGATCAAGGCGAGGGCCGCGGCTAAAAGGACCAGGAAGAGCACAGCCGTGCCCGTGGAGCGGAATATCTGCGCCAGGGGGCTGCGAACCAGGTCCAGGGAAAGGACGCCCGTGGTCGGTGCCGCCCGCACCCCGTCCGCGAAGCGAAGCTCCGTCTCGAGGGATACGGTGCCGGGTTCCACGGAGTTCGGCAGGCGTACAGGGACCTTCAC